>JAJFLD010000073.1 GCA_021772875.1 Ghiorsea sp.
CCGAAGCTAGGGGTAGATTGATTACTTCATTTTATGCAGACCCTAAAAACAGAGATGCTTATGTTGCCGCACTAAAAAAACATGGAAGTGTAAAAAACTACCCCATCGAGATTTTGGGCAAACAAGGGCAACATGTGATGATTTCCATGAGTTCTCGCATGTTTTTTGATGAGTCTGGGCAACCACTTTATATCGAAGGTCTATTTCGAGATGTCACCAAAGAACGTGAGGCAGAAAGAGAGCGCACTGAAAATTTAGAACATCTGCGTGCTTTGAGTGTGGTTGAAAATGCATTGGAAGAAGCGGATCTGGAGTTGTCCCTGCGGCAGGTGATAGAAGTGCTGCTACCAACATTTGCTGTGGAGCGGGCTTTTTTGATGCCATTGTGTTTTGGCGCAGATGATAAAAGAGAAGATTGTTATGATGCTTCATTTTTGGCCAATGATCATTCATCTGCTGAATTTTATGCCGATGCATTTATTGCCGAAGATGAACTTAAAGCCTATTTAACCGCAATGCCTAAACAAAGAAAAACATCACCTGTTGTGATGGATGATAGCAATGTTTTTCCAGCACAATTTCTTCAAACATATGGTATTCGTTCTCAAATGATGATTGTGCTGCAAACCAAATCAAAAAACCCATGGTTGCTTGGTCTGCATAACTTTACAGCTGGAAAAAGTGAACAACACCAGCAGTTGTTTATAGATGTGTCGCGGCGTATTGGTGGTGCTTTAAACCAACTGATACTGCAAAAGAACTTGGAAGCCACGGTTGCGCGCGTGGAAATTGCTTCTATCGCTAAGGGTGAGTTTGTAGCGACGATGAGCCATGAGCTGCGCACACCTTTGCATGGTGTGATAGGCCTCTTGGATTTACTTGGCATGGGCGCAGGGAAATTTTCTAAAGAACAGCAACAAACATTAGCTTTAGCCCAATCATCAGCGCATGTTTTAAGTGCCTTGATTGATGATGTTTTGGATTTGTCTAAAATCGAATCAGGCAAAGTTATTATGCAAAAGCAGCCTTTTAATTTGCAACAAGCATTTACCGATGCCTTAATACCTTTTGTGATGAAAGCGCGTGAAAAGCAGATTGATTTAAACTTGGAAATGAAAAATGTTGCCACAGTGATTGAAGGCGATGTGCTGCATTTGCGGCAGGTATTATTGAATTTGGTGGGTAATGCCGTGAAGTTTACGCATCAAGGGTATGTGCGTATTGCTGTTTCTCAAGATGATCATGTATTACAAATTAATATTGAAGATTCGGGTATTGGCATCAGCCATGATAAACAAGACATTGTTTTTAATCCTTTTGTTCAAGTGCACGATGTGAATGTATTGGGTGATAATTTGCAGGAAAAAGGTACAGGTTTAGGCACTACAATTGCACAACATTTTGTGCATATGATGGGTGGTAGCTTAACTTTACAAAGTGAACCCAATGTGGGCAGTACCATGTGCATTCGATTACCATTACAGCAGGTTGGCACGGAAAAAATCACGCTTGAACTACAAATGGATGAGTTGATTCAGATGCCTGAAAAAACGTTTGTTGATGCCGAACATGTTTTACAGAAAAATTGGCGTGTGTTGCTGGCAGAAGATGATCCGATTGGTAGAAGAGTCGTGGTAAAACGTTTGTTGCGTGCGGGATTCCATGTTGAAACAGTCGCCGATGGGCAGGAAGCATGGGAGAGGGTGCAGCAAGAAGATTTTGATTTGTTGTTGACGGACGTTCGTATGCCAGGTTTGAACGGCGTGCAGCTTACCCAAGCAATTCGTGGCTTTGAACATGATAAGAAAAAAATACCCATGCTTATCATTGGTTTATCTGCATATGCCTTGGAAGATGTAAAGCATGATGCTTTGGCCAGCGGTATGGATCAATTTATTACAAAACCAGTGGACATGCAGGCTTTGATTCAAATTTTAGAAGCAAGGTTTGAGCAAGAGGCATCATGTTAAGCACTATCAATCATGATCGTGATGTGGTGAACCTCACCTATGTTTATCCAGTGATTTCAAGGCGAGCAGGTGGTGTTTCTCTGGGGATTAATTTAACACCCAATAACCAATGCAATTGGCATTGTGTATACTGCCAAGTACCCAATCTAAAACGTGGCGTTTCACCTCTTACGGATTTGAAGCTATTGGAGCAAGAATTGGATACATTTTTAGACGTTTTGCTTCATGGCGACTATATGGCCAAACATGTGCCAAAACATTGTCAAACGCTGCAAGACCTAGCCTTATCAGGCAATGGTGAACCAACCACATGTCCGAACTTTATGGAAGTGGTTGTGGTGATCACAGCCTTGATGAAAAAATATCAACTTGATATACCACTGCGCCTGATTACCAATGGTTCCAGTGTGCATAAATCAAATGTGCAGCAAGGATTAAAGCTGATGTCGGCTTATCAGGGCGAAGTTTGGTTTAAAGTGGATGCGATTGGCGAAGCACAAACACAAAATATCAATGGGGTATCATTAAAACCATCATGGCAGATGCAACAATTACAGCTTGCCTCATGCTCATGCCCGACTTGGCTGCAAACCTGTGTCTTGCTGGAACAAAGCCAAGATGAAACATATATGCTGGATTATTTGGCTTGGTTAGCCCAAGTATTGGCGAATGATATTCCGTTAAAAGGTGTGCTGCTTTATGGTTTAGCGCGGCCATCAATGCAAGAAGGTGGTGAGCATTTAAAATCAGCAAGGCAGCCATGGATGCAAAGATTTGCAGAAAAAATTGAATCGCTAGGTTTAAGCGTTAAAGTGTCCTGATTATGGGTAAGGGTGAAAACATCATGAAGGATTTAATCCGTGAAGCATTGCTCTCTGGTGTGGAATTGCGTCAGAAGTATGTAGGGCTGCTGGATGATGCATTGCTTGCCGCAGCGGATGTGATGGTGACATCATTGCGCCAAGGTGGAAAAATCTTGGTGTGTGGTAATGGTGGTTCGGCTTCAGATGCACAGCATTTTGTGGCCGAGTTGGTGAATCGTTTTGAAATGGATAGACCCGCTCTTGCGGCCATTGCCATGGTCAATGATGCTTCGGTAATCACCAGTATTTCCAATGACTTTTCGTTTGATGCGATATACGCGCGGCAAACAGAAGCCTTAGGCCGAGCTGGGGATGTTTTATTGGCCATTTCCACCAGTGGTGATTCCAACAATGTGCTGCGCGCGGCAACAAAAGCTTCTGAAATTGGTATGAAAGTGATTGCACTGACGGGTCGCGATGGTGGCAAGCTTGGTGCGCATCAGGCTACTACAGTGCATCTAAATATTAACCACCCTTCAACAGCCCGTGTTCAAGAAATGCATATCACATGTTTGCATATTTTATGTACATTGATTGATGAAACGATGTTTGGTACACTATCATAGTGTTATCTTTTGAAGGTTAGGTAGAGGCGTTTTGAAAAAGAAATTTGAAGAAGAAGAATATTTACAGACTCAAAGCTGGAATCGTAAAGAGAAAGAGAGTCATTTGACCTTATACATCTTGATTGCTGCTTTTTGCTTTCTTTTGGCTTGGGCGATGAGTTGAGTGCTGCACTAACCTCTTGGACTGAGGCTGCAAGCTGCCGTCAAGCTTGGGCGAAAGCAGGCAAAAAAGTTGTTTTTACCAATGGTTGTTTTGATTTATTACATCCAGGGCATATCAAATATCTCAACGATGCCAAAGCATTGGGGGATGTGTTGATTGTGGGTTTAAATGCTGATGCTTCGATTGTTGGGCTTAAAGGTGATTCGCGCCCCATTAATCCTTTAAAGGATAGAGCCGTGATGCTGATGGGTTTAAAATCTGTGGATATGGTGGTGGCCTTTGAAGAAGACACACCGCTAAATTTAATTCAAAACCTGCTTCCTGATGTGCTGGTGAAAGGTGGTGATTACAAGGTTGATGATATTGTGGGTGCAAAAGAAGTGCGTGGACATGGTGGGCAAGTGATTGTAGTGCCATTTTTGCAAGGGTATTCTTCATCCAACTTAATCCATCGTATCAAGGCTGCTTAAGTTTTTAACAAGGCTATAAAGATTTGAAACCATTGCTGAGCTAGGTTTTCCAAATCTAGAATTTTAACGTCTTGCTCCACCATATTGGTCATTTTGCGTGAAGTGCCGCAAGGGTTGATGCGTTCAAACCAAGCCAAATCAGTGTTTACATTTAAGGCAATGCCATGTGAAGCAATACCTTGGCTCACACGAATACCTAATGCAGCTATCTTTTCATTGTTTATCCATACCCCCGGAAAACCACAATCGCGCATGGCTTGAATGTTGTGGTGCGCCAGCAATTGTAGACATGATTCTTCCAAAAGCTGTACATAATTGCGCACTGACAAATGGTGTGTTTTGAGATTGATGATGGGGTACATCATCAATTGCCCAACACCGTGGAATGTGGTTTCACCACCGCGATCGGTAAGTTGTAGCGGTGCATCTAAGTTGCCTAGGCTGTTGTTGATGCCGCGTTTGCCTGTGGTATACACATTTTGATGTGTACAAAACCATACAACTTCTTTGTTGTCAGCTTGTGATAATTGCTGTGCATAAACCTGCATTTTCTTAAGAAATGAGGTGTATTCTTGCTCCTTTAACCATTGGTAAGATGGTAAGGTTTGGGTTTGTGATTGACGAATGTTGTTTATCATGACTGAATCCGTCGCACTTTTGCAGGTTTAGACAGGGAAAACAATCATGAATTCAACATTCGAGCTGATTCCAGCCATTGATTTAAAAGAAGGGCAATGTGTGCGCTTAAAACAAGGGCGTATGCAAGATGCAACTGTTTATGGCAGCAATGCAGGTGAGATGGCCAGTCATTGGCAAGCTTTGGGTGCCAAACGTTTGCATGTGGTTGATTTGGATGGTGCCTTTGCTGGCAAACCGGCCAACCGTGAGGCGATTCGTGATATTTGTAATGTGATGAATATTCCTGTGCAGCTGGGTGGTGGTTTGCGCGATTTGGCCATGATCGAAGGCATGTTAAATCTTGGTATAGATAGGGTGATTTTGGGCTCTATTGCTATTGCCGACCCTAAGATTGTGAAACAAGCTTGTGCTGCATTTCCGGGTCAAATTTGCGTGGGCATTGATGCTAAAGGTGGTTTGGTTGCCGTACATGGTTGGGATGATGTCACCGATGTCAAAGCCGTGGATTTGGCCAAACAATTTGAAGATGATGGTGTAGCAGCCATTATTTATACCGATATTGCACGCGATGGCATGCTGACTGGCCCGAATATTGAAGAAACCGTGCACTTGGCCAAAGCTGTATCTATCCCCGTGATTGTTTCAGGTGGTGTTTCAAGTATGGAAGATGTGCGTTTATGCGCCAAACATGCCAACGAGGGTATTGCAGGCGCGATCACTGGCCGTGCTATTTATGAAAATACACTTGATTTTAAAGCAGCGATGAAGGAATTGGGCTGATGAAGAATATTCAAAAAATTAAACCACAAAGGCACAGAGGCACAAAGGTTTTAGACTGTTTTTTTCTTGTATCTTTATGCCTTGGTGGTGAAAAATAATGTTATCCAAGCGTATTATCCCTTGCCTTGATGTGGCACATGGCCGAGTCGTCAAAGGTGTTCAGTTTGTTGATATTATTGATGCTGGCGACCCTGTGGAAGCAGCGATTAAATATGATGAGCAGGGTGCTGACGAGCTGTGTTTTTTAGATATTCGTGCTAGCCATGAAAGCCGTGATACGCTTTATGACATGGTGACAGAAGTGGCAGAACACGTATTTATGCCACTCACTGTGGGTGGTGGAGTCAAAGCACTCAAAGATATTGAAGGTTTGTTGCATGCAGGTGCGGATAAAGTTTCTATCAACACGGCTGCAATTTTTAATCCTGAATTGGTTAAAGAAGCTGCTGAGCGTTTTGGATCGTCAACGATTGTGGTGGCAGTGGATGCTAAAAGTGTGGATAATCATTGGGAATGTTTTACCCACGGTGGCCGCAAACCCACAGGCATCAATGCAGTTGAATGGGCAAAACGTATGTCCGATTATGGAGCAGGCGAAATTCTGCTTACAAGCATGGATGCCGATGGCACCAAAGCAGGGTATGACATCCCACTTACCCGTGCTGTGGCCGATGCGATTTCAGCCAATGTGATTGCTTCAGGTGGCGTGGGTACTTTGGAACACATGGCAGCAGGGCTTACAGATGGCAGAGCTGATGCCGTGCTTGCAGCATCCATCTTCCACTTTGGTGAGTTTACCATTGCTGAAACCAAAACATATTTGCAAGCCAAGGGTATACCCGTTCGCACTCTTGCTTAATTTCGTCTATACTTAATTGGAGTGGTCGATAATGCGTTTTTTTTAAGCATTTTGATGTGATTACTTTATGCTCGGTGGGATGGTATTCTAATGATACAACTGTGTTATGTGCGCATTATATTATTGTGCGGTATGCTGATGCTTTCAGCCTGTCCAAGTAAGCAGAATACAGAAGGCTCTTTTGATGTTTATGTGCGTGACTTAAATGGTAATGCTGTAGCAAATTGCCCCGTGTTGCTGGTTGGCGCTGGCTCAGAGCAGAAATACCTGCGTACAGATAAAAATGGGGTTGCTGATTTTGGCGTGCTGAGCGATGCTGCTTATGATATTCACGTGTTTGATGAGCTAAACAACACTGCTTATTCTCATGTGAACGCCTTTAATAATATTAATCCAAATATGGGCTACCCATTTTACGAATCAAACAAGCATACTTTGTCTATAAAGGGTGTTAACGTCTTTCCTCCAGTCCAGAGTTTTGTGGATTTAAGTTTCTCTATGCTGAATACGGATGCTTACGGGCAAAGTGCGACATTTTTCACGGGTTATTTTTTTACCGTTCCCGTTGTAGCGAATATCGCCTCGTTTCCTTTCAATATTTCTGCCAATAGTAGTGTATATGGTGATTTATACTTATCGCAGGGCAGAGGTTTTTCAGCCGCAGG
>JAJFLD010000074.1 GCA_021772875.1 Ghiorsea sp.
GCACAAGAAGATGATGTGATTGTTTCGCATGAAGGGCTTGTTGGTTTGGTGGATAAAGCAGATAAAACATACGCAGTTGTGCGTACTATTTTGGATGCATCCTTAGCAGTGCCTGTGACCATGTTTGGAAGCAATTTAGCAGGTTTGGTTCGCGGTGATGGTCAGCATTTGCTCGTTGATTTTATCCCTTTAAATAAAGTGCCCAAAGTTGGGGACGTTTTGATTACCAGCGGCGCTGGCGGTATTTTTCCTGCGGGTTTACCGGTAGCAAAAGTTGAAAAAGTGCGTGCTATTGAAGGTGGTATTTTTGCCGAAGTTTTTGCGAGCCCTGTTGCCTTCTGGCAGCGCGAAGCTTGGTTGGCGGTTGCCAACAGGCCTGATGCTAAATAAGAGATGTTGAATTGATACTTGCCTTGTTGGCCGCCTTAGGACTGTTACTCAATATGAGTTTTACAACTGGTTTGGTGCAGCCAGATTGGAGCTTGGCCATTCTTTTGGGTGTTTTACTTAGTGATCGAAAAACTTGGGTTTGGGTTTTGCCCTGTGTGGTATTGCATGATTTGGTTCTTTATTGGTCTGCATGGGTGACCTTACCTTTCATTTTATTTGTTGCAGTGTTGTTAACGTATGCTGATGTAAGTTTGGCCCCTGGCCAACAACAGCGTTGGTTCGGCTTGGTTTTTGGTTGTTTTCCTTTGTTGATGGGGGGTATGAGTATAATCGCGTGGCTGCTCACGATGATGCTCACAACGTGGGTATGGTTTTTGCTCTCAAGGCGAAGGGAAAAGGTTTATGTGGAACCAGCTTGAAATACGACAACGTTATAACCAACGAATTTATATTTTTCTTGCTGCTGTAGTGTGCATGGTGGTGATACTTTTTGGACGCATGGTGCAATTGCAATGGATTCAATATACAGAGCATTTTACGCAAGCTGAAGATAACCGTATCCATGTGTCACCCATATTACCAACACGAGGCATGATGACAGACCGTTATGGTTTGGGTTTGGCGGTGAATGAAATCTCGTATAAAGTAACCATTATCCCTGAACGTGTTGAAGATATGGATGCGAGTTTAGCGAAAGTACAAGTATTGATGGGCTGGACAGACAAACAAGTAGATAAAATGAAGAAGCAAGTCAAACAATCACGCTCTGATCGTGCTGTGATGTTGATGGATCAACTACCTTGGCAAGCCGTTGCCCCGCTTGCTGCTCGGCTGCATCATTTTTCAGGTGTGGATGTGGTGGCAGGCACCCACCGTTATTATCCGCATGCTATAGAAACGTCTCACATGGTGGGTTATTTGTCCTTGGTGCGGGATGTGGATATCAAGAAGGGTTATTTGAGTATGGAGTATGTTGGGCGTAGTGGTTTGGAGCGCATACTTGAAAGCAGGTTACATGGTGAGTTGGGTTACAAACATGAAGAGGTCGATGCCAAAGGACGCCGCGTTTCATTGTTAAAAACAGTGAGCCCAAAAATTGGTGAGAATATTCAGTTAAGCCTTGATGTAACACTGCAACACGTTGCGGCGAAAGCATTAAAAGGCAGGACAGGTGCTGTGGTTGTGTTGGATGTCAACACAGGCGAAGTACTTACCTTATTGAGTCAGCCAGGTTATGACAGCAATAAATTTATCACAGGGCTTGAAACAAAACAGTGGAAAGCATGGCTTGAGGATAAACAACGGCCATTATTAAATAGGACAACACAAGCGGCATACCCACCAGGCTCCACCATCAAAATGGTAACAAGTTTTGCAGGTTTACGAAATGACATCCGTTTAGCGCGAGGTAGTACCTACTGCAAAGGTTATGTGGAATTGGCAGATCGCCAAATTCGCTGCTGGAAAAAAGAAGGACATGGCAAGGTGGATTTGCATGCGGCACTGGTACATTCTTGTGATGTTTACTTTTATGAGTTGGGTGATGAGTTGGGTATGTCGCGGTTGACAGCAGAAGCATCACTTTGGGGCTTTGGGGAGCGGACAGGCATCAATTTACCACCAGAGTCACGAGGCAATTTACCCGAAGAAGAGCCTGACGGGCGAAGGAAAAATTGGTACCGTGGGGAAACCATGATTACAGCGATTGGGCAAGGCGAGGTGACTGTGACACCGCTTCAGATGGCACGATTTGCCGCAGCCATTGCCAATGGTGGTAAAATCCTTACACCGTTATTAGAGAAGGGTCAGCCTATTGAGATTGTACGAGAAGTGGATGTAAGTGATGAAGATTTAAAAGAAGTTCGTCAAGGTATGCGTGATGTGGTTGCACAACCTACGGGCACTGCCCATGCAGCACTTGGACGAGCACATTGGCCAGTGGCAGGTAAAACAGGAACTGCGCAGGTGGTCATGATGGCAGATGACGAAGAGAGAAGCTTTTCTGATGCCAAAAAACATCAAGATCATGCTTGGTTTATGGGTTATGCACCTTTTGAGAATCCGCAAATTGCGATAGCTGTTTTTGTAGAGCATGGTGGCCATGGGGGTAGTTCTGCGGCACCTGTGGCAAGGGCTGTATTTGATGCTTGGGCTGATAAAGTAGACACAACACTGGAAAAACATTGATGAACACGTTAAGGCGAATGGATCAAATCCTATTACTTTGCCTCGTTCTCCTGGCGATATTTGGTATGGCAACTTTGTATGCCGCAGTGCATGCGGGAGATTTGACGGTATGGTATAAACAAGGTGTATATTGGCTGATTGGCTCAGTAGCATTTTTGGTGATGTGTTTTGTTCCTTTGCGCTTGATTGGATTGCTGGTATGGCCAGTCTATTTGCTTGCATTATTGGCTTTGGTATTGGTACCTTTTATTGGTGATGTGCATATGGGTGCGCGTCGTTGGTTGGATTTAGGCATTGTGAATTTGCAATCTTCGGAGTTGATGAAGTGGGCCTTGATACTTTTACTGGCCTCTTGGTTTTCCATGCGCGAGGCATCTTCATTTCGTGATTTAAGTGTTGCACTTGTTTGTGTACTACTACCCGCAGCTTTGATTGTGATTCAACCGGATTTGGGTACGGCACTGGTGCTGATGTTAGCGGCGATGGCTATCATTATGGTGGCAGGGTTCCCTTGGAAGTGGTTTGTTGGTTTGTTAGCAGCCAGTCCTTTTGCGGGATATATATTATGGCAAAAAATGCATGATTACCAAAGGGGTCGGGTATTAAGCTTTTTAAACCCAGAGTCTGACCCACTTGGCCGAGGTTACCATGTGATTCAATCTGCCATTGCCATTGGTTCAGGTGGTATTTTTGGCAAAGGTTATTTAGAGGGTAGCCAATCAAGACTCCATTTTTTACCTGAACAACACACCGACTTTATATTTGCCGTGCTGGCTGAAGAGGGTGGGTTGATAGCAACGGCAGTGTTGTTTTTGCTTTATGGTGTGCTGATTTCACGCATTTTAATGATTGCTTTGCGTGCACATACACGTTTTGCTGGTTTGATATGTGTGGGCATGGCTTCGATTTTCTTTCTTTATGTGTTTGTAAATATTGGCATGGTTTCAGGTATGTTGCCAGTGGTGGGGGTGCCCCTACCTTTCATCAGTTATGGCGGTTCTGCATTGCTTAGTATGCTGGTTGCAATGGGTTTGATTATGCGTGTTGCCATAGAATCAGAAGGTAAGGTCAGTTGGCAAAGGCCAACAAGCCCTTTGGGTTAACCTTCTTTAGGAAGTTTGAAGGCAATGATTGTGGTTGCCAAGAGAATGAAAGAACCAAGTGTGAACATGGCCGTTGTTGCAGGGATATGTGCCGACACCGACCAAGTATAAAATCCCGTTGCCACCAACATGGCAATGTTTTCAAAGAAATGTTGCACTGCCACAGCATGACCACTGCCCACAGTTTGGTGCCCGATTTCTTGCAATAAGGCATTGATGGGCACGATAAAAATCCCACCACATAAACCCGCGAAAAAGAGCAATGCCCGTACAGCATTAAGGTCATCGGTAAACATTAAAACCAAAACAGATAAACCTAAACCATAAGCAGCTAACCGCGTGCGACGAAGTTGATGCATGGGGATGAATATGGGTGCCAGCAATGCGCCAATGGCGATGCCTAAAGCAATAAATAGCGTGAGCAGGGATATATCTTCGCTTGTGGTTAGAAGTAATGTTACTGGTGCCCATGCAATAATAATAAGGCGTAGCGTGACTGCCGCAGACCAAAAGATGCACACCCCAAAAGTTGCAAAGCGGGCAGCAGGTGTATTCAACAATGTTTTAACGGTTGCTGAAAAACTGCCCAAAGCACCTTTTTTTTCGCGTATATGCGCAGCAGGAAGCTTGGACATCCATAAAGTAATCAATGCTGATAAGAGATATATGGTGAGAACAAAATATAAAGCAATGATAATGGATTGGTCTGCAATTTTAGCACCCACCACAGTGCCTAATAAAATAGCGACAATGGTGCTGCCTTCAACCCAACTATTGCTTTTCATCAATGATGATTCGCTATGGGTGAGTTCGGGTAAGATGCCATATTTTGCAGGGCTATAGGTGGCGGCACCAATGCCTATCATGGCATAAGCAAGCAGTGGTTCAACACCCAAAATCATCATGGATGCGCCAACAGCTTTGATGAGGTTGGCCAGCAACAATACCCGCGGTTTTGAGGTGGTGTCGGCAAAGGTGCCAACCCACGGTGCAAGCACTACAAAGGCAATAAGAAAACAACCTTGCAAGGCAGGGATATACCAATCACCTTGCAATGCCCCTTGCATCACCAGCGCCACAGCGACAAAAAGAATAGCATTATCTGCCATGGCCGTTAAAAACTGGGCAAGCAGTAGTTTTTTGAGATCGTTATGCATCAGCAGATGACAACATCTTTTCAGCTAAAGCTTGGGCCGCAACATAATGCGTTTTGCCTGTGCCAAGCAGCGGAATTTCAGAGACATAAAGGTATTTTTTAGGCACATTCAATTCGCTGCTGCCAGTCTTCTTAACATAATCAATTAACGCTTTTCGGCTTGGCGATTCTAAGGTGCTCATCAAGATAAGCTGCTCACCTTTACCTGGATCAGGGAAAGCCAAAGCGACATGTTGATGCTCTGGCCAGCAGAGATTGCAAAGCTCTTCAACAGCGGTTAATGAAATCATTTCACCTGCAACCTTGGCAAAACGTTTGGCACGGCCTTGAATGTGAACAAAACCTTCTTCATCCACGGAGACAATATCACCTGTATCATACCAACCATCTTCAGGCGCTTGTAGCTCGCCAGGTTTGTCATATAACAAATAACCTTTCATGATATTAGGGCCATGAATAAACAAGCGACCACCCTTTGAAATGCCAGGGATATGCTCCAATCGATACTTCATGCCTGGCATAAAACGACCAACGGTACCCACCTTAAAATTCATGGGTGTGTTGACAGTGATGACAGGGCTGGCTTCTGTGGCACCATAACCTTCTAAAATGCGTACACCAAATTTATGCATCCATGCTTCACGCGTTTCCTGCTGGAGTTTTTCAGCACCAGCCACGGCATATTTCATGGTGTGGAAATCATAAGGGTGTGCATGTTTGGCATAAGCGGCAAGGAAAACATTGGTGCCAAAAAGGATGGTGGCATCAATGTCGTAAGCAATTTCTGGAATAACGCGGTAGTGAAGAGGCGAGGGGTAAAAAAACGTTTTGATGCCGTTAAGGGTTGTTAACAATGAACCGGCCACAAAACCAAAGGAATGAAACATGGGTAAGGCGTTGAGGCAAGTATCTGCGGTATTAAAAGAAATACTGGCGCGAATTTGTTCAATGTTGGCAAGTATGCTTTGGTGAGATAAGACAACACCTTTGGGCATGCCTTCAGAACCTGAAGTAAACAAAATGGCAGCCGTGTCTTCTGGTTTAACATGTTTGATGAGACGAAGAATGCCAATGGATGGAAACTTGGCCATGATAAGGCCTTTGAGTTTGTGGCCGATGTTTAAATGCTCGCGTAAATCCTCAAGAAAAATGACGGTTGCATGTTCTTCAATGGTTGCAATAAGCTCTTCAAGCTCGCCCAATTCAACAAATCGACGCGAGGTGATTACAGTTTTTATGCTGGCAATTTGTAGTGCCGCTGTGACGGCCTTTTTACCCGCCGTGAAATTGAGCATCGCAGGCACTGCTGATCTTGCCTGTAGGGCAAAAAGGGTGATGAAACATGAGCAGACATTGGGTAATAATAATCCGACATGTTCTCCTGGCTGAATAGATTTAGGTAATAATTGTTGTAGCACCATGCTGCGCGTAAAGATATCATTGTAGGTCAGCGGGGTGCGTTCTAAATCTTCAATGATTTCGTGTTTTTTGCCATTGATTTCAGCGGCATCTAACAAACTATCCCATAATCTTTTTTGATAGGCTGATGAGGCAAAAACCATTTCTCGCATGATGTCAGATAAAGCTTCGCCAGCTTTATGGCGACGTTCGCGGCTTGTCATGCCCTCAGGAAAATCCATTTTTTGTGTAGGCGAGATGGTGAGGGTGATTTGAGGGAACCAACGCGAGCGAATGGGGCAAACAAGACGAGAAAAGTGTGTGTATTGTGCGCCATCAATGCGCACAGGCAAAATAGTTGCATCCGCTTTATCTGCGACCATGCCTGAGCCAGGGTATATTTTCATTAATGCGCCCGTGGAAGTGATACGCCCTTCAGGAAACACAACAACTCTGTGGCCTTCTTTGACGTGGTGGATAAGGCTTTTCATGGCCATGGGATCGCTGTGATCAATGGCAAACAAGGGTATGGCTTTTTTTACCGGCCCCATCCACCATTTGTGATAATACTTGCCATGGATTGCGAAACTAACTTTGATGGGTAAAAACAAGGCCAATAACATGCCATCAATGAATGATGTATGGTTGGCAACAATTAAGACACGTTCGTCTAAACCATCCAAATGCTCTAAACCTAATACTTTAACTTTATAGGCGCGTTTGAGAAATATCTTAGTTAAAAACATTAAAAATCGCATGACTTACTCCCCTTGTGTACTTAAAAAATGTTGAACGAGTGTGTTGACGATACTTTCAAGTGGTAAGTTATCGTCATCTAATTTATTGCGGATGGATAGTGTGCAAATGCCTTGAATACCTGCCCATAGGGCTCTTGTTTCTAAGACCAGTTGTGCGGGGCTCATATTGGGATGGCAAAGGCTAAGGTGTTTTTCAATGTGCAAAAATAATTGTTTTCGTTGTTTGTAATAGGCTTCTGGTACATCGGCATTTTTTGGCATGTGGTGCTCAAAGAGTGTTTGCCAAACATTGGTGTTTTGCAGAGCAAAATCAATATAAGCGGCGGCGATGGCTTTGATGGCCGCATCGCCAGGTTTTGTTTTTGCAGTAGCTTGTTGTAGTACGGCTTCTAAGGTTGTGAGTGTTCTTAAATTTGCTTCGAGAATAAGCGCATCAATGTTTTTAAAATGATTGTAGAGCGTGCCAACGGCACAGCCAATGGTTTTGGCAATATGTCGCGCATTAACGCCTTGGATGCCATGGGCTGTAATACATTGTTGAGCAGCATCAATGGCGAGCGAGCGAATCTCAGGGGGTGTTTTTTTCAGGGCGCAAGGCCTCCTTTTTTGTCATGAACTGTGTTCAAGCTGACGGCGCAATTAAAGTGAACAATGTTCATGCGGTCAAGTTTTTTGTTTTATGGCCTTGATGTTTGTGATAGATGGTCTATCCTTTGCTGAGCTATTAAAGGGAATTTACGGAGGAAGGGATGAAATTATTTTTAGTAATGCTAACAATCATAGGTGCTTTGTTTATGGCTGAAACTGTGATGGCAAGCGACAAAGTGAATATCAATACAGCAACGACTGAACAGCTGCAGACAATAAAGGGCATTGGTCCCAAAACAGCAACGGCAATCGTAGATTACCGCACAAAACATGGTGATTTTTCTAGTGTTTCGGACTTGAAAAATGTTAAAGGTGTAGGTGAAAAGAGCCTCATGAAAATCAAAGATGGATTAACCGCAGGCGAAGCGGCCGCAAAAGCAAATAAAAAAGATAAAATGAAAGAATCGAAGTAGGAAAACAAGAAGTAATAAAATATAAAACTAAATAAATTTTTTAATAGCATGGAAAGAGAAAGCAGGCATCATGCCTGCTTTCTTGATTTACAGGAGCGGGTTAGGTGATAGATAAAGGACAGCAGGAAATTAGCTTATTTGATCTTTGGCAAGTGCTGGTGAAGCAAAAGTGGTTGATCTTTATGACGTGGGGAGTGTGTACGTTGTTGGGGTTGGTGTATGTGTTATTAGCAACGCCTATCTATCAAGCAGAAGCTTATATGTTGCCGCCCAGCCAGAAAGATGTTCAGGCATTGAATGTCCGTCTTTCAAGTCCCTCGGATAAAGCAGGGGAAAAAGGGCGTTTGATTACCTATAGTGCTAGTGATGCGTACGATCTTTTTATCCAGACCTTAGAGTCTCGCGCTAACCGAAGACAGTTTTATGAAAGTAATAAGATTGCGAATAGACTTGGTATGTTAGCAAGCGATGACCCAGATGTTTTTTTTGAAAAGGGGTTTAATGATAATTTATTGGTGACTCAAGGTGTACAGAAGAATAAAAAAACCAACTTTGTGTCCTTATCATTCAAGGGAAGAGATGCGGTGATGGCAGCCAAGTGGGTTAACGACTTTATGCAGATAACTTCTATTGCAGTAAGCCGCATTCTTGCGGGCGATGTCCAAGGGCAGGTGAATGGTGCAAAAGCAAATATTAAAGAAGCCATTGAAGGCAAAAAACTTTTAGCGAAAATTCGTAAAAAAGACCGCATTGTTGCTTTGAGAGAAGCTGTTTATGTTAGGCGATCATTAAATAATCAGGATTTGCAGTTAAGGTCTGGGGTAGCTATTAATACAGAGGAATTTCCTTTGTATATGTTAAGTGAGTCTGCGCTCAATGCGGAAATAAACATATTACAGCAACGTAAAGATGATTCCCCATTCATTGAAGGGCTTCGTGATTTGGAAGAGAGTTTGGCAGCACTTGAGCAAATCAATATTGATGCGACAAAAATAAAACCTGTGTTTATTGATCAAGAAGCGTTTGTTCCTGTTCGGCCAACTGAGCCTAAAAAACCGCTTATTATGTTGCTTGCAGGGCTTTTGGGTTTAATGCTAGGGGGCACGGCAGCATTTGTTAGACAGGTCTTGAGAAAACAAGATGGGCAAATTGTAGATGAAAAGTAAAATAACCGCAGTTGTTGGCTTGGGTTATGTTGGGTTGCCTCTGGCCCTGGCATTTGGAAGAGTGATGCAGACCATTGGTTTTGATATTTCAACAGAAAAGATTGACGCTTATCTTGAAGGGTTTGACCCAACAGGTGAAATGGAAGGAATTTTGTTTGAGAAGGCAAAGCAGCTAACCTATACAACGAATGCAAACGATATAGCTGTGGCTGATTTTGTAGTGGTTGCTGTTCCAACGCCTGTTGACAGTGCTCATCAGCCTGATTTAACACCAGTGATTACAGCAACGGAAACAGTTGGCAAAAATCTGAAGCAAGGTGCTGTGGTTATTTTTGAATCTACGGTTTACCCAGGGGTCACAGAAGAGATATGTGTGCCTATCTTGGAGCGAGAATCAGGCTTAATATGTGGAGAAGGCTTTAAAGTTGGCTATTCTCCCGAGCGCGTGAACCCAGGAGATAAAGTTCATAGGCTAGAAACAATTGTTAAGGTCGTATCAGGACAGGATGAGGAGACTTTAGAGCAAGTGGCCTCACTTTATGAACAGGTGATAGAAGCAGGTGTACACAGGGCACCAACTATTAAGGTAGCCGAGGCTTCCAAGGTTATTGAAAATACACAGCGTGATTTAAATATTGCATTGATGAATGAATTGGCGGTTATTTTTGATAAAATGGATATTGATACTGTGGAGGTGCTTGAGGCTGCGGGTACCAAGTGGAATTTTTTGCCATTCCGGCCTGGTCTTGTTGGTGGACATTGTATTGGTGTGGACCCGTACTATTTAACGTATAAAGCTGAAATGATGGGTTATCAGCCCGATGTTATTTTATCAGGGCGTCAAATTAATGATGGCATGGGTAAATTTATCGCAGGTAAGACTATCAAACAAATGATTATTTCTGGCGCACAGGTGAAAGGTGCTCTTGTATTAATTTTAGGGATTGCATTTAAAGAAAACTGCGAAGATTTAAGGAATACAAGGGTTATTGATATTATTGAAGAGTTGGAATCTTATGGTGTAAAAGTTAAGGTCTTCGACCCCGAGGTTAATCAGGAAAGCGCAAAACAAGAGTATGGTGTAGAGATGTTAGAGGACTTGGAACAAATTTGTGGTGTTGCCGGCATTGTTTCTGCTGTGGCACACGCGTCAATTGCGAGTCTGGATGTAAAGGGCTTGGCTCAATGTTGTGTCCGAGGAGCACCTTTTATGGATGTAAAGTCGGTGTTTGACAGAAATCAACTAGAAACTGAGGGTTTTAAAGTATGGCGGTTATAATGCAAGAAAAAAAAGTTGCTTTGATTACAGGTGTAACTGGTCAAGATGGATCGTATTTGGCTGAGTTTTTATTGGAAAAAGGTTATGTGGTTCACGGCATTAAGCGTCGTGCCTCTTCATTTAATACGCAACGTATTGACCATATTTATCAAGATCCTCATGTTGAAAACAAAAACTTTGTGCTGCATTATGGTGATTTAACAGACTCATCAAACTTAACTCGAATTCTACAAGAAGTGCAGCCCGATGAGGTTTATAACCTTGGTGCGCAATCTCATGTGGCAGTGAGCTTTGAATCACCCGAATATACAGCCGATGTTGATGCCATTGGCACACTTCGTTTATTAGAGGCAATTCGCCTGCTAGGCTTAGAAAAGAAAACGAAATTCTATCAAGCTTCCACATCTGAGTTATTTGGTGAAGTGCAAGAAATTCCACAAAAAGAAACAACACCCTTTTATCCACGTTCGCCTTATGCTGTGGCAAAAATGTATGCCTACTGGATTGTGGTTAATTATCGCGAATCTTATGGTATGTATGCATGCAACGGCATTTTGTTTAACCATGAATCACCACGTCGAGGTGAAACATTTGTGACACGTAAAATCACCCGTGGTTTGGCGAATATTTCTCAAGGTTTAGAGAAGTGTTTGTTTATGGGTAATATGGATGCCTTGCGTGACTGGGGGCATGCTAAGGATTATGTGCGTATGCAATGGATGATGTTGCAGCAAGATGAGCCTGATGACTTTGTGATTGCCACTGGAGTGCAGTACTCAGTACGCCAGTTTATCATTTGGTCGGCAGCTGAGCTTGGCATTATTGTTGAGTTTAGTGGTGCAGGCCTTGATGAAAAAGGCATCGTTACTGCTATTGTAGGTGACAATGCTCCTGAACTAAAAATTGGTGATATGATTGTGCAAGTGGACCCACGTTATTTCCGCCCGGCTGAAGTTGAGACTTTGTTGGGTGATCCGAGTAAAGCTAAAGCTGTGTTGGGGTGGACACCTGAAATCACAGTGCAAGAAATGTGTGCGGAAATGGTGTCAGAAGACTTGAAAGCTGCGAAGCGCCATGCCCTTCTTAAAGCGCATGGCCATGATTTGCCTGTGGCGACTGAGGGTTAAAGATGTCTGATAAGCGTGTTTATGTGGCAGGACACCGTGGCATGGTCGGCTCAGCTATTGTGAAGCAGCTCCAACAACAAGAAGGCGTAGAAGTTATTTCTAGAACCCATGCTGAATTGGAGTTGACCAATCAAGCAGCAGTGTTCGATTTCTTTGGACAAGAGCGCATTGATGAAGTGTATTTGGCCGCTGCCAAAGTGGGAGGCATTCATGCTAACAATACTTATCCTGCCGATTTTATTTATGAAAACCTGATGATTGAAGCCAACATCATTCATGCTGCGCACAAAAGTAATGTGCAGAAATTATTGTTTTTGGGCTCCTCATGTATTTATCCCAAACTGGCAAACCAGCCGATGGCAGAAAGCGAATTGCTGACGGCAACCCTAGAAGCAACTAATGAGTCTTATGCGATTGCCAAGATTTCTGGTATTAAATTATGTGAGAGTTATAACCGTCAATATGGACGCGACTATCGCAGTGTGATGCCAACCAATTTGTATGGTGAGAATGATAATTTCCATCTTGAAAACTCTCATGTGATTCCCGCACTTATGCGTAGGTTTCATGAAGCAAAAATCAATGGTGAAAACAAAGTTGTGGTATGGGGCAGTGGTAAGCCTATGCGTGAGTTTTTGCATGTGAATGATATGGCGGAAGCGTCAATATTCGTAATGAACCTAGATAATGAGACATATCAAGCTCACACGAGCCCTATGCTTTCCCATATTAATGTCGGTACTGGTATCGATTGTACCATTCGTGAGTTGGCAGAGACTATAGCTGAGGTGTTGGGCTTTAAAGGCAAAGTCGTTTTTGATGCCACAAAACCTGATGGTACAATGCGCAAGCTGCTAGATGTAGCCAGATTGGAAAATCTTGGTTGGAGAGCAAAAACGCATCTGCCAGAAGGCCTTAAATCCACTTACCAGTGGTTTTTATCTAATCATGATAAATTTAGAAAGTAATATATGACAGCTGATAAAAGAGCTAAACATAGAAAGAGTAATATAGTAAAAACCCTTTCTATGGGAGCATATTCAAAAGCAGTTAGTATACTAGTATCTTTTGCTATGGTCCCACTTGCAGTGAACTATTTAGGAACAGGTGGGTATGGCTTATGGGTTGCTGTATCCTCACTCATCGCGTTACTTTCATTTACTGATGGAGGAGTTGGTAAGGCACTTTTGAACATGGTTTCACACGCGACAGGTGCCAATGTTAAACAGCCCATAAGACATATTATCTCAAGTGGTTTCTTTGTATTGTTATGTATATCTATCATAGGTGCATCGATTTTTCTTATGCTCAGTTCTTATGTGGATTGGGCATGGGTTTTCGGACTTAATCAAGAGTTTCGGCCTACAGAGCTGTATACCCTAGTGTTGATTGTAGGGTTGGCCTTTTTCATTGCGATGCCTTTTTCATTAGTTGGTAATGTTCAGCATGGTTTTCAAGAGGGTAATATCGAGGCATTTTGGAATGCAAAAGGTAGGCTCTTATCATTAGTCTTTGCTATTATAGCTATTCAGTTAGATAAGGGCTTGTTTGGGTTTGCCCTTGCTGTTGTTTCAGGGCCAATTGTAGCGGCCCTAGGTAACAATATTTATTATTTTGGAGTAAGAAATAGGGCGATGATACCAGCGCTATCAAGCGTGAGGAAAGATAATATACATGCTGTACTGGGCACAGGAGGACTGTTTTTTGTGTTACAGATAACTTCCGCTATTCAGTTGTCAGCTGATAATATTATTATTTCAAACATGATTGGCCCATCTGCAGTAGCACAATATGCAATCTGTATGCAGTTATTTTTGGTGATACCTATGCTTATGGGATTGCTTTGGGCTCCATTGTGGCCTGCTTTACGAGAAGCTATGGCAAGTGATGATGTTGAGTGGGTGAAACGTGTGTTTGCAAAGAGTCTGAAGCTGGCATTTCTTGTAGGACTACCGTCTCTAATCGTGCTGGTTATATTTGGTCAGGATATTATGCGAATCTGGGTAGGAGATGAAGTTGTTCCATCCACGTTACTTTTGGTCGGGTGTGGAGTGTGGATGTTTCTTGTTTTGATAGGAAATGTCATTGCTGTATTTCTTAACGCAATGCAGTGGTTAAAAGTTCAAATAATAGTGGCGCTAAGTGCAGGAACAGCAAATGTGTTCATCACTATTTTTCTTGTTGGGAAGGTTGGATTTGAAGGTGCTGTGTACGGGAGTATTATATCATATATCATTTTCGCATTAGTTCCATATTCCATATTGATTCCTAATTATATGAGATCCAAGAGGTTTACCTCAGTTGCTTAAGTTTATAAAAGGGAGGAAGTGTAGGTTGAGACATTCAAGTCCCCAGAATACGAAACCTGTTTTTGTTGTTGTTGGTGCAGCAAAATCAGGCACTAGTTCATTAAATAATTATCTGAATGCGCATCCAGATATTCATATGTGTCCGAAAAAAGATGTTGCATGCTATTTTTGTCGTGATTATGGATTGCCGCTGACGCTTGAAGAGTATAAGGAAATGCTTTTCCCTGCAGGGGATTACAGGGTTTCTGGTGATTGCTGTCATGCATACTTGACCGACGAAAAAAGTGCAGAATGGATAAAAGAAGAGTTTCCAGATGCTAAGATTATTATGATTTTACGAAATCCTGTGGATAAAATATACTCACAATACCATTGGTTAGTGAACCATGGTTATGAATACCTTCCGACTTTTGAAGAAGCATTGGAAGCAGAGGATGAAAGATTTGATAAAAATGTTTGGAAAGCCCGCGGGTTGCTTCAGGGTTATAAACCAAATTATTTATATTTTAGAAGCGCTTTGTATTCAACTCAAATTGAAAAATACTTAGAGGCTTTTCCCCGTGAAAACGTTCTCTTTCTTAAATTTGATGACTTAAAAAAACATTCGGGTGAATTTATGAGGGGAGTTTATAATTTCTTAGAAGTTGATCCGGATTTTGAAGTAAATTTGAAAGTTTATAATCAACGTAGTTCAGTAAGGTCAATTAAGTTTCAATACTTCTGTATGTCTAAGTTAATGAAGGTGTTGCCTACGCGAATAGTGAGAGTATTTATGAAGTTAAATATGAGTTCAAAGATAAATGAAAAAATAAGCTCAAAAACTAAGGCTAAACTTCTTGAACGCTATAGCCAGGATATTACAAAGACAGAACTGTTAACTGGCCTTTCTTTGCAGTCGTGGCTTGGGAAACCTGAAGGAGAAAATAAAGATGGGTAAGCTTTTAAGAAGGCTCTTATATTTAATTCTGGATTACAGAGCTAAAAAGAGGCTATTATCTAACCAGAAGGTTGAAATTCATGCTAAGACGAAAGTTAAAGCATGGAGAAGTATTAGTCTCATTAGCGGAAGTTCGTTAAAGATAGGCAACGGAAGTATTTTTGAAGGGGCTATCGTAACAGAGTGTGATGATGCTGAAATTCACATTGGTGAAAATAGTTATTTTGGAGGGTCTAAAATCATAGCTGCATGCGGAGTTGAAATTGGAGATGACGTTCTTATTTCATGGGGCTGTACTTTTTATGACCACAACTCTCATTCTATTTTATGGTCGCAAAGAAAAAATGATGTGAAAGACTGGTATCAAGGAAAAAAGAATTGGGTGGATGTTAAAAAAGAAAAAATTAAAATTTGTAATAAAGCATGGATAGGATTTAATTCGACAATTATGAAAGGAGTTACTATAGGAGAAGGTGCTATAATAGCTTCAGGAAGTGTAGTCGTTAAAGATGTGCCTGCGTGGACAATCGTGGGAGGAAATCCTGCAAGGGTGATTAGGGAGATTCCACAGAATGAACGATAAAGTTAAAACATGGGAGGAGGCTGTTCAGTGGTTGCGGGAGCAGGACAGTCAAAAGGAACTAGTAAAGGCAGCTTTTTATGATGACCCTTTATTGGAAGCGGCTCAGCGATTCGAGCAGTCTAGTGAATGGGCCGCGGTACGTGAGTTTTTTATAGAAAAAAAAGGATCCACCTTAGATATAGGGGCTGGGAGAGGCATTTCATCGTTCGCTTTAGCGGGGGATGGTTGGCAGGTTACAGCCTTGGAGCCTGATCCGAGTGAACTTGTTGGTGCAGGTGCAATTCGATCTTTAGCAAAAGAGTCGGGACGAAGTATTGAAGTAGTTGAGACTTGGGGAGAAACCTTGCCTTTTCCTGATGCTACATTTGATTTGGTGTACTGTAGAGCAGTATTACATCACGCCAATGATTTAAAAGATTTATGCAAGGAAGCTTATCGAATATTAAAACCTGGTGGGAAGTTTATTGCTACGAGGGAGCATGTGATTAGTAAGCATGAAGATTTGGACGAATTTCTGCGCTCGCACCCTCTACATGATTTGTATGGCGGTGAGCATGCATACCTTTTACGTGAATACCTTGATGCAATTAAGGCCGCAGGTTTTAAAATTGAGAAAGTGATGAACCCTGCTGAGTCAGACATCAACCTTTATCCCCAAACGATTCAAGGAATGAAGAAGAATGCTTCCTTAAAGTTGAAAATTCCACGTTTGTTCATTCCAATCGCTCTTTTGAAATTTCGTGCGTCTTTATCGAATGTCCCTGGCCGGCTTTATAGCTTTGTAGCGGTGAAATAAATGTCAGCGAGTGTGTTGATCACAGGTGCAGCTGGCTTTGTAGGACGCTATGTTGCCAAAGAGTATGCGCAGCAAGGTTATGACGTAATCGGTATGGGCAGGAGATTTTTCCCTGATTATGCGGACTGGGGATTAAGCGCATGGCATGAGGCTGACGTTTCTATTGACAGGTTGCGTGAGCATGCTGGGGAGCCTGATGAGATTGTGCATTGTGCTGGCGGTGCATCAGTAGGTGACTCAGTAGAGCACCCGAGGAAAGATTTTTGCTTGACTGTGGATGCGACCTCCCAAGTGTTGGAATACATGCGATTGCATAGCCCTAATAGCAAGCTGATTTACCCTTCCTCGGCTGCTGTGTATGGGCAAGCTAAAGAGGTACCTATTAGAGAAAGCAGTATTTTGAACCCTGTTTCACCCTATGGAGTCCATAAGTTAATGGCGGAGTCTCTGTGCTCCATGTATGCGGATCGTTATAAGCTAAAAATATCGGTGGTTAGGTTGTTTTCAATTTATGGGGTTGGTTTAAAGAAACAACTTCTTTGGGATGCTTGTAATAAGCTTGCAAATAATGAAACGACTTTTTTCGGTACTGGAGAAGAAGTAAGGGATTGGTTACACATAACGGATGCTGCTCACTTGATTCGCTTAGCATCTATTCAAGCCTCTACAGCATGTCCAATAATTAATGGAGGTTCGGGTTCGGGTTTAAAGGTTAAGGAAGTGCTGGCTTTGCTTAGAGTGTTGATGGAAGTGGATAAGGATATCAGTTTTTCAGCAGTTTATAAGGACGGAGACCCGAATGTATTGCTAGCGGAGCCTTCAAAAGCCCACGGGTGCGACTGGAGACCTACTGTGCCCTGGGGAAAAGGGGTAGAAGAATATGTCCGTTGGTTTAGGTAAGTGATGTTCAGGGTTGGTTTTATACTAGGAAGCATTGGCTGGACAGGGGGGGAGAATTATTATCGAAACCTTTTTACAGCAATTCATATATCACCTACATGTAAAGTCAAACCTATAGCTTTTTTGGGCATGAAGACGGATGCTTCTAAATTTGAGCAATTGGCAGAAGTTGTGCGCAGTCCAATGTTTGATCGCTATTCTTTCATGTGGTGGAGAGGAAAACTTTTACAAAGGTATTGGAAAGATTATTATTTGTATCGTTTGTTAGATGCAAATGGAATATGTTTACTTTCCCATGTTGGGGGGCTATGGAAAGGGTGTGCAATTCCTTCATTAGAATGGATTCCAGACTTTCAGCATTTACATTTTCGTGAATACTTTGGAAAAAAAGAGTGTGATTATCGTGATGCTTTTTATAATAGAATAGTCAACAGAGGCTCCTCGGTGCTTTTAAGTAGTGCAAGTGCACGTGGCGATTTCAAATTCTATTGCGCAGAACCTTCCTACCCAACGTATATTCTACGCTTTGTTTCATGTATAGGTCTAGATGAAGGTAATTTGTTAAGTTCTAATGAGCTCAGTCTTAAATATAAAATTGAAAAGCCTTGGTTTTATTTGCCGAATCAATTTTGGGAGCACAAGAATCACATCACAGTTGTTGAATCCTTAAAGTTGATGAAGCAATCAGGTCATTGTCCTTTGGTTGTTGCAACAGGTGACAGTGATAGCTTCAAAAATAAGGATTACTTCCCTAGCTTAATGGATTGTGTTTCAGAGTATGGATTACAAAGTTCTTTTAAGGTCCTAGGCAAAATACCATATTCAGACGTTGCAGGTTTAATGAGGCATTCAGTGGCAGTGATTAACCCATCACTTTTTGAAGGTTGGAGTACAACAGTTGAAGAGGCTAAGTCCTCTGGGAAAACTATTGTTCTCTCTGATATAGAAGTTCATAAAGAGCAAAATCCAGAGCATGTCTTTTATTTCAGCTCAGAAAATCCAAATGACTTGGCTGAAAAAATGCAGCTTGCATTAGACGAGTATGATGAGAAAATTGATTCTTTGAATCAAAATATAGCTAGAAAAAGACAGCGCGAGCGTTGTGAAGATTTTGCACAATCATATGAAGATATTGTTATCGGTGTATTGAAACAAAGCGCGGCATTGTAAAAGATTCTAAGGTTTGTTTTTACCTGTATTGCCCCGCTGATAGTTTCTATTCTATACAGTTTTAGTCTGGAGAAGGTACTAAATGAGCAACAACCGTGAAAGTTATTCAAGTCAACCAGTTGTATCAATAATTGTTAGCACTCTAAACTGTGGTGAGTCGATTGTTCGGACATTGCATTCTGTCGATCAGGCAATGGGTAGTGAGCATGTTGAGGTTATCATCATTGATGGAGGGTCTACGGATGGTACAGTCAACCTATTAGAAGAGAACGCTTTGTTAGTTGATGTCTTTGTTTCTGAGCAAGATGAAGGCATTTATGACGCGTGGAATAAAGGAATTAAATTGGCGAAAGGTGAATGGGTAATATTTTTAGGTGCAGGGGATTTGTTAGGGAAGAGTTGGGTTGATTGTTTGGTTGGAATACAGAGCGATGCGCAAGTGGTTTATGGGGATCAAATACTTGAGCTGAATGGCATTAGCTTTGTTAGAGAAAGTTTGCCTTGGAATCAGATTAAGGTATCCCTACCTTTTGAAATGAGCTTGCCGCATGTTGGGCTTGCCCATCATAAATCTTTATTTGATGCTCGAGGCTTTGATGCTAGCTATAAAATCATAGGGGACTGGGAGTTTTTGTCCTGTGGGTTGGTGGAGCGGGGCGAGTATGTTCCAGGTGCTATACAAGCAAAGATGGAGATGGGAGAAGGGATAAGTAATAGCCCTTCGCATGTGAATGCACAATATAACGAGCTACAGCGCTGTTTTGCCAATAGAGGTGGGTCGTTTACGATGAAAATGCGGACTTTGTGGTTTTTAAAGAGGGCACTACAATATGTTCCGTTTATGTTTCGCTGGGCACAAAAGTTTTATTGGAAAGTGAAACTTAGAGTAGGCCGTCACCTTGAGAAGGGCGAGGGTTAAATGAGAGGTTAATTGTGCTTCACATAAATAAGTCTGATGTTTGGGCACTATTAAAGTTAATTAAAGTTGAATTTCTAATCGGAATTTTATTTTTTCTCGGTTTTCTAACGATTAATATGCCACTTGTTGGCTCAAGTGAATATCAGCCTATTTTACTTCTTGTGCTATCCGTTGCGCTCCTTTTTTTTGGGAAAGATCTTAGCTGGCAAATTGTCATAATAACAGGAGTTCTTTTTATAAACCTTCTGTTAATCACGCTGTTTCATGAAATTGTGGGTACTCTTGTTTTAATGGATTTTATCAGAATGCTAATTGGCCCTGTGTTTATGCTAGCTGGCTTCTTACTGTTAAAGCGAGTTCCTATTTCCACATTCAAGTTTTTAATTGTATTTCATGGCTTTTTTCTTGTGTTTGGGCTGCTGTTTCCTGAGGTGGCACAGGCTGTGTTAGAAAGGATCGGCTTGAGAGGCGCAAATTATTATGGAGGTTGGAATTCCTATTTTTCTTCGGAACCATCCTATTTTGCAATGAATTTTTCGGGTTTGATAGCCTGTCTTTATATTAAGTCGCTGCAGTTGAACCAGAAAATTTCTTTAGTCTGGCTTATCATAGGTGTGATTTTATTGTTTTCTACTGCGTCTGTTACAGGAATGGTTTCTGCAATGGTGCTAATGGTAGTGGTGTTGAAGTCATTTAAGCATGGAATAAAATTACTATTTTATGGCATAGCTTTTATGATGGTAATAGGCATATCTGTAGGTGAGAATGCAAGTGTTCATCGTTTACACTCTATTTATCAAGCCGTAAGCTCGGAAGCTCAAGGAGGTTTACCGTGGCTGCTATTTGAAATAAACGAGGTGGAGCCTTCGGGCATGTGGAGGCCTTTAGTGAATGTAGCAGGCATAAACATGCTAACTGTGGCACCATTGGGCTTTGGAGATTTGAATCTTTCTGAAAAAATGAATATTATTTTAACTGATTATCCATTTCTTGCAGATTTAATAATCAGTAATGATACGTTTGAGTTAATGGCAACTTTTGCTGCTCAGTCAATCCTCTCACTGTATGTCTTATATGGGGGCTTGCTGCTTGGAATGATGATTTGTTGTATTTTAGTGGTGGCACTTATAAATGTTAAATTATGCCATAAAAATGAAGGGATGGTAGAGTTAAGGTTTTTTGTGGTTTATTATTTAATTTTAGGGTTTGTTTGGCAATCGGCACTGACAAATCCATTTTGGTGGATTATCTTGGGTGCCTGTATATCTTTGGAACTGATTACTAAAAAGTTTCCAGAACATGATGTTAATCGATTGACAAACAAACTGATAAACTACTGAAGAGAAAATTAAGGGTACGTTTTGAACTCTCTGTGGGAAAATATATTGTTTGAATAGCATTAATTAGGAGCTGGAATGTTTTTTCTTTCTCAAATCTTTACACTTTTTGTTTTTTTTGCTCTAATTTTGGTGCTGGTTGCCAGAGATTATGTTAGAGTATTGGTTGCATTTCTTGCATCGTGTGTTTTATCGTTAGAAGTTGCTTCAATATACTTAACTGGAAAGCTGGTTGGTTATCAGTTTTACAACCATATCAATCTGAATGCTATTCAAGGCCATGGGTTTCAATTCTACACGGAGTTTTTTTTATTAGCAGTACTCTTTTTTGGAATGGTTGTATTGTTTTTAAGAATAGCAAAAAAAGAAAATTTACCTAGGATAAAAAAAACGTGGTCGATGCCTCTTTTTTTGGTTCTTTCGGTCGCATTATTTTGGCCAAACGGCATTATAAGTGAAATTTATAAGATTCAGGAAATTTTATCTGCGGAAAGTAAAGGGTTTGAGGAGGCTCTAACTTCACTGGGGATAAATCCTGATGAATACATTACACCAGAGAAATTAATTGCAAAGCCAGGTAAAAATATAGTAGTGATTTCTCTTGAATCGCTAGAACAAGGTTTTTTGAGCCCAGATTTTGAAAATGTGACGACGCATTTAAGAGGGTATTCAAGAAATTGGACTTTTTTTGGTGATATGCCGCCAAGTCCAGGAGGAACCTGGACAGCAGCATCTCTATATAGTTATCAAGTGGGTGTGCCTGCTTTTTTTAAAGGACAAGGGAATGATTACTTTCAAAATATTACTCAAGTAAAGTTAACTGGGTTGGGGCATATCCTAGAGAAAGCTGGTTATAATAGTAAGTATTTAGTCGGAGATGCAGACTTTGCAGGGATGTCGGATCTTTTGAGCGCTTATGGTATTCAAGCCCTTGCCAAGAAAAATGAGCTGGGAGAGTATTCGACTTACCATGACTTAGATGTTTTCAATGAAGCGAAACTTCAAATTGATGCTTTTCAAAAAGACAAAAGCAAACCTTTTGCATTATTTATATCAACAGTAAACACACATTTTCCAGATGGTATTTATGATTCGCGGATGGAGAGCTATGTATCTAAAGAAAACAGTGATCTTGAGTACTCTGTTTCAGCAGCCGATTACTTAGTTAATGATTTTATTAACTATTTGAAGGAGAGTAATCTCCTAGAAGCCACAGCCGTTTATATTTTTCCTGACCATGAACTTATGGGGAACAGCGGCGAAACGCTCGAAAAACTTAGAACATCGGAAAGAAAACTTTATTTAATTACAAATGTTAATGAAAACGAACTTCCCAAAAAAACCACCGATACGTTGTACCAAATTGATTTGCCAAAAATCATAGTTCGCGGGGCAGGTATTGATACGAACG
>JAJFLD010000075.1 GCA_021772875.1 Ghiorsea sp.
TGTAAGCTTTGGTGGAAGCAACACCAATTTCAGGGCCTGCAAGCAACTCAATCAAACCATCAGATTCACGCACTAAGGATGAATGTGCGATATTACAAAAGGTTAAAGCATGGTTATGTGGTGTGCGTTGTTTAAATAAACGTAAAGCTTCTAAGGTATCGGCAGTTTCACCAGATTGTGAGAGTGTAATCATCCATGTATTATCCGCAATGACAGGATCGCGGTAGCGAAATTCAGAGGCAACATCCACCTCAACAGGTATTTTTAAATACCTTTCAAGCCAATAACGGGCAGTGAGTGCGGCATGGTAAGATGTGCCACATGCCACCATAATAATACGATCAGGCAACTTGGCGGATTCGATAAATGTGGCTTGCGGAAACTGTATATCACCAGATGTGGTGGCGTATGTGTTGATGATTTCGAGAAAAACGCGGGGTTGCTCATGTATTTCTTTGAGCATGTAGTGTGCATAAGCACCTTTGTCTGTTGCTGTAGCCATAGGCGGCATGGTTTGCCATTGGATGCTGATATCACGTCCTTGGGCATCAAAAACTTGGGTGGTTGTAGGTGTGGACCAACCCCATTCGCCTTCTTGTAAGTAGACAACTTGATCGGCCACAGATGCTACTGCAAGTGCATCAGAAGCTGCAAACACGCCTGTCTCGCCACGGGCAAGTAATAAGGGGCTGCCACGACGGGCAAACCATAGTTTATGTTCATCATCAGCTTGAATGCCTGCAATAGCAAAAGCACCTTTGAGCTGGTTGAGCATGGCTAAAAATGCTTTTTCAGGGTTGGGCTCGCGTGTGCATTCTTGTTGCCACAACCAAGGGATAGTTTCGCTATCTGTATCGGATATGAAAGTTGCACCTTGTTGCATGAGGTTTTTGCGCAAACTTTGATGGTTTTCAATAATACCATTATGCACAATTGCCATGGTTTCGGTTTGATGCGGGTGAGCATTTTTGACTTCCGGGGCACCATGGGTTGCCCAGCGCGTATGACCAATGCCAAGCCCACCTTCAAGTGGTGTTTGTTCAAGCAAGGCTCCAAGATGTTTGAGTTTGCCTTTGGCTTTGGTGGTTTGCAAATGATGATTGTGAACTATGCAAACACCAGCACTGTCGTAACCGCGGTACTCCATGGCTTTGAGTGCTGCAAGCAATGTGTCTTGTGCATTTGTCTGTGAAACAACACCAATAATGCCACACATTAATGGTCACCTTTTTTCGGGCGTATCCAATCTTTAACATGCCGTTGTTCAGGGCGAGCAGATAATGTCAGGCCATCGTTTTGTACAGCTTTGGTGATGATGCTTCCTGCGCCGATGGTTGCATCATCGCCAACTTGCACAGGTGCTACCAATTTGGTGTCAGAGCCAATGAAAACACGGTCACCAATCATGGTTTGATGTTTGTTAGCGCCATCATAATTGCATGTAATGGTGCCTGCACCAATATTACAATGTTCGCCCATAATCGTATCACCAATATAACTGAGATGGTTTACTTTGCTGCCTTGGCCAAGTACAGATTTTTTGATTTCAACAAAATTGCCAACTTTGACACCCTCATCCAGTTTTGCACCAGGGCGCAGGCGTGCAAAGGGGCCCACTGAGGATTTATCACCCACACTGGTTTCTTCCAAATGTGAGAAAGGTGCCACAGTAACATCATCAGCAAGCCAACTGTTTTGAACAATGCTATAGGGGCCAACAGTGCAGCCATCACCCAAATGGGTTGCACCAAGCAATTGGCTACCAGCACGGATAGTGCAATCAATGCCAATGTTGACGGATGCTTCGATGCGCACAGTTTCGGCTTGCTCTATGGTGACACCTTTTTTCTGCCATTCACGCATAATGCGTTGCTGCATGATGGCCTCGGCTTGGCTCAATTGAAAACGGTCGTTGATACCTAACATTTCATCAGGATTTTGCATGGTGATGGCCTGCACAGTTTTTTGTTGTGCTAGAGCTAGCGGTAAAATATCAGGCAGGTAATATTCTTGTTGCACATTATTGTTATCAACTTGATGTAAACATGCGAATAAAAGTTCACGGTTAACGCAAAAAATACCGCTGCTGACTTCATGGATAAGGCGTTGTTCAGCTGAAGCATCCTTTTCTTCTATAATCCCTTGCACCTGGTTGTCTGCATTGCGCAATATGCGGCCATAACCTTGTGGGTTATCTACAAGTGCCGATAAGACTGACACATCAGCGTGCTTCTCTTGATGCGCATTCACCAAAGCAGCGAGTGTTTCGCTGGTGAGCAAGGGCGTGTCACCACAAACAATCAATACCAAATCTGCTGTCGTAGGAACATGCTCGGCATGTAATACGGCATGACCAGTGCCCAGTTGTTCTTTTTGTTCAATCCAAGTGAGATTTTCAGGCTCGCCAATGTGTGCCTTTACTTGAGCTATACCATGACCAGCAATGAGTGATACGGATTCAGGCTGCAAGTCTTCCACTGTATGTAATACATGTTCCAACATACTTTTACCCAACACATTATGCAGCACCTTAGGTTTGACAGATGTCATGCGCGTGCCTTTGCCTGCGGCTAAGATGATAACTTGTAGAGTAGAAAAGTGATGCAGCATTTAGCGCCTCGTGTGCAATTTAATAAGTGAATAGAATTGAAAGTTTAGCGGACATTTTTTACAAGTCTAGCGTGGGTCATGATTAAGCATGGTTGTTCACCGTAGCGGGAATTGTGTTCCCCGATGCTTGCATGGCGATAGATTCAGGAAAGGCTTGATAATGCTGGCGTACCACTGCGGCCAGCTTAGCTTTGACTTTTTCGTCAATCAAACAAGGTGAGCCCAGAGGTAAGACATGAATCAATGCCTGCAAGAGTTTATCTTGTGGAGGTTGCATTTTTGCCACCCAAGATTGCAGCAATTCAACATCCACGTGAGCAGGCAGTGAACCCATGATGCCAACATCATTTTGATTGTGTACCAACAAACCTGTGGTTGTGCCACGGTCTAAGGTTAAAACTTGGAAAAAATATAAGGTGTGGTAGGCAAGTTGTTTGGATTTATCTTCAGCGCTTATGGTTATGGCGTGGCTTAAGCTTGTTTGAAGAATATTGATATAAGTATCAATAGCTGTTTCGCCGACTGCTTTAGCGAGGTTAAAATCTGCATCGTGGTTACCTGTGTTGTATTCCTCTAAATAAAAGTGCGCCACGCCGCGGTGTCGGTTTAATGTAGGGATAGCGAAATAGCTATCACCTTGGGTGATGGCATCATTGAATGGCGTAGGTGCAGCCTGTTGCATAGCATCAAGGAAATGTTGGGTAGCTATCTTGTCTTCAATGGCTGGATTGAGGTCTGCCATCAAGCGCCAATAACCTTGACCATTTTTCATTGCTGTCCAGCTGATATGAATATGCACAGATGGGGATAACGGATGAACAGGGTGAATAATGGTTGAAATAGCCGTGGCGGAGCCAAGCTTTTTCTCAGGATTATCATCATAGTGTACTTGTGACACATTCACAGAACCGCGCCCAATCATGAGGCCATCAGCGGTTTCAAAACGAATGCCTCCACCATGCCTGCCTTCATCCCTTAGCCATTCCACGGCTGTAAATGTTTGGTTCAGATTCAAAGCTTGGGAGATAGACTCCAAACCTTTTACAAAGCGTTGTTGCAAGTCAGAGACAAGGTTTAGTGCCTGTTGGGCTTGGTTGGATGCAGCTTGGATACGTTTCATGTGCGCTCTCGCTTGGTATTGATTAATATCATAAGCGGCAGTATGGTATGCAAGTTCAGAGGGTTCAATCACGTATTTTATAAACATTTATTTTTGCAGCTGTTTTTAACGTAACTTGGGAGGGATGTATGAAACGATTATTATTACCAGTTCTTGGTGGTAGCATTTTATTATTATCAGCATGCGGCAATGTCGATGGGGGTGCAGGAACCATCAGCACCACCGCACCCATGGAAGCGAAATACAGCACCACTGACGGCATCATTCCTTTCCCCAACAATATTTTATTCATTGATTCAACAGATGGTACGCTGAATATCACATCAGGTGTTACTGACCCTACGGATATTACAAACCCTACAGTTGCCTTGAATACATTGGATGGTTTCTCAACAGTTGCCCCGATTTCAACGCCATTTAGTTTGCCCATTGATGCGGCAACAATCACTGCCTCAAGTGTGCGCGTTTTTGAAGTGGCGACTGGGCCAATCACCCAATTGTTCCCTGTAGGTGGCATTGTTTCAGAGCTTGGTTTTGGTACGCAATTTAAAGCTTTGGTTTCACCAAGCGATGCCAATACATTGGTCATCAAACCCGTGATGCCACTGAAATCAAATACAAACTATATGGTGATTGTCACCAATGCTTTAAAATCAACTTCGGGCGAAGGGGCTCGTTCTTCTGCCTTTTTTGCCTTACTTAAAAATACAACAGCATTGGTAGATCCCTATGGTGCAAGCCAAGTGCCTGGGCGTGATGATGCTACAGCGGCACAACTAGAAAGTTTACGCCAACTCACCCAAGCTATGCTTGGCGCTGCAGGTACGGCAACACCAGCTATCACAGCTGCTGATGTGGCGGTTGCTTGGTCGTTTAAAACTCAAACTTTGAATAAAGTGTTGGCAAAAATTCAAGCTGATAGTGCAACGGACCCTTATGCAAGCAATGCAGCAAACTTCTTATCAGCAGCGACTACGCCGAGTGTTGGCACAGGTGGTTTGGGTACGTTAGACTTCTATTCTTTTGCGCTTGCCTTGGCCAATGCCACGCCTGCTAACAGAGCTTTGTTTGATGCTTATACAGCAAGCCCAACCTCGTTTGATACGCTTGGTAGCGTAGCCATTGGTGCTGTGAAGTTACCTTATTATTTGGCGGACAATACCGTGGCTGGGGCGCCATTGACCTCGACATTTAGTGTGGATAGTTATGGGAAACCAACATTACGTTCAGTGCAGACAGTACCATTTTTAGTCACCATTCCTAAGGTAAATCCAGCTGCAGTTCCACCTGTAGCTGCAGGCCCTTGGCCTGTAGTGATTTTTCAACATGGATTTACTGTCGATAAATCTACGGTGTTTGGTATTGCCAACACCTTGGCTAAAGCTGGTTTTGCCACCATTGCCATCGATACGGTATTACACGGTGGCCGTACATTTGGCCTTGATTATTATAACAACGTAACAGGTGATTTGGGTCCTGATGGCATCCCTGATTTGAGTGGGCAACATTATTTAAACTTAGTATCACTGCTAACTTCACGTGATAATATCAGGCAGTCAGTTGCCGATCTTATCCATCTTACACGTTTGTTAGAAATCCAAACAATGGATGTGGTGAATAACACGACGGGTTTACCAGCTGCAGGTGGTGATGCAACGCCTGATTTGGTTGTGGGTGCGGCTCCTATTGCTTTTGTAGGCCATTCCAACGGTGGTATATTGGGCACGTTGTTGGCAGGCGTAGAGCCTGCTATCAAAACGTTTGTATTGGCAAATCCAGGTGGTGATTATACCAGTATTCTTCAAAATTCTATTGCTTTTAGTCCAGTGGTTAATGCTGGCCTTGCTGCCAAAGGTGTGACCGTTGGTTCAGCAGATTACAATAAATTCTTTGTCGCTGCACAAACCATAGTAGATGATGGCGATCCATTAAATTATGCAGCCTTAGCAGTGGCAGGTGCTAAGAAAATTTTATTGATGAAAACATTAAATGATGCTGTTGTACCCAATGCTCAGACCGACAATTTGTCTTTGTCTTTAGGCTTGCAACAAGTTGCGGCAATACCAGCTTCGGCGACTTGGGCATTAGGTGTTAATGCCTCGCCCTTTGCAGGTAGTGGATTTACATTTTTCACCCAAGGCACACATTCATCATTCTTAAAGCCTGACCCTGCAACCTTAATAGGTTTGGATGTCATTACCGAGATGCAATCAGAAACTGCAAATTATTTGGGATCTGCCTTGCAGCCTAGTGGGGCAACTGTAGTCATTGGTGCAACTCCGCTACCGAGTACCAACGCAGCTTCAAGTGTGATGCAATAGGAGATGAATATGAAATTGAATCGTTTAATACTAACAAGTGTAGCTTCAATCTTTTTGGCTTCTCCTGCGTTTGCCAGCGGATACATGATTCCTGAGCAAGGTGCGCGAGCTATGGGTATGGGTAATGCGTTTTCTGCCATTGCTGATGATGCATCTGCCAACTGGTTTAATCCCGCGGGTTTATCTTTTCAAGATAATAATGTGTCGATAAACACCACCTTGGTTTACCCACTGAATGAATATAATTCAGGCGGAAAATCATACTCGGCGAAAAAAACGCTTCATGTCGTGCCGCAAACCTATGTGCGTTATGGTGTTGAGGATTCCAAGTTGAGTTATGGCTTAGGCATTAATTCGCCTTTTGGTTTGGCAACGGATTGGACGGATTCAGGGACTCCTTTTTCTCAAGTGTCAGCAGGTGCAGATAGTGTGACATTTTCTGAAATTCAAGCAGTTCACGTAAACCCCAATGTATCTTTTAAAATCAGCGATAACTTCTCCATTGCTTTGGGCGCATCGTATTACAATGCATTTAAAGTACACTTGGATGGGCAATCATTGCATGTTGGTGGTTCAGGTGATGGTTTTGGTGGTAATGTGGCGGCATTGTATAAATCAGATGCTTTTAGTGTGGGTTTAAGTTATCGCTCAAGTGTTAAAATTGATATTTCAGGCACGGCAGTGGGTGGCCCAGCTCTGGCAATCATAGGTTTCCAAGGCATTGGTGCCAATGCCAGCACCTCGGTAACGTTTCCTGATTTACTTACAGCTGCAGTAGCGTTTAAACCCAATGATGATTGGGTGATAAGTTTGCAAGCTGATCGCATCAATTGGAAGAAATTTGATCAAATCGTCATAAACTATGGCCCTTCAGCACTTAATATAGCTACAGGTACCTCATCTACTATTCCTGAAGGCTGGAAAGCAACGACAGCAATTCGCTTGGGCGCAGAGTGGAGCTATAGCGATACTGGGCGTTTGCGCATGGGTTATACTTCTGATCCTACACCAATCAATACCACAGATTTCTCACCAAGGCTTCCTGGTAATGATAGGCAGTTGGTCTCCTTGGGTTACGGCAGAGATTTCTCTGATACATTGTCCATGAATTTGGCCTATGCTTATGTATGGTTGGCCGATCGAACAGCCGCAGCACCAACAAAAACGGCATACCATGGTGTGTATAAATCAACAGTTCACCTACTTGCAGGTGGTGTGACTTACCATTATTAATAGATAACGTAAGTTCACTTGTGCGAATCATGACCCAAAAGTAAATCTTTTTTTGCTTTTGGGTTTCTTGTTTTTAGCTGATTTATATCGGATTCTTTTAATACAGCTCGCTTCTGTTTAGCTTGCGCGAAGTTTAAGTGTTGAAGGATTTGGAGAAGTGTATGCGTTTTGATTGGACAGTGGATGAAATCACCAAGCTTTTTGAGCTGCCGTTTAATGATTTGATGTTTCAAGCACAACAAGTGCATCGCGCTAACTTTGATGCCAATGAAGTACAACTCTCCACCTTATTATCAATTAAAACGGGCGGTTGCCCTGAAGACTGCAAATATTGTCCGCAATCATCGCGTTATGATACAGGTTTAGAATCTGAATTATTGATGAAGAAAGATGAAGTGATGAAAGCAGCACGCATTGCCAAAGAAAAAGGTGCATCGCGTTTTTGTATGGGTGCTGCATGGCGTGAGCCTCAGGGGCGCGCATTTGATTTGGTGCTGGACATGATTAAAGAAGTCAAAGCCATGGACATGGAAGCTTGCGCTACACTTGGTATGCTTAATGGCGAGCAAGCGAAAAAATTAAAAGCTGCAGGTTTGGATTATTATAATCATAACTTAGATACCGACCCCGAATTTTATAAAGGTATTATCTCTACACGCACCTATGAAGATAGATTGAATACACTTAAAAACGTGCGTGCTGAAGGCATGAGTGTGTGTTGCGGCGGTATTGTGGGCATGGGTGAAGCTGTGCGTAATCGTGCTGGCATGGTGGCGCAATTGGCGCGCATGAATCCACACCCTGAATCGGTGCCGATTAATATGTTGGTTAAAGTTGAAGGCACACCCATGGCCGATGTGGCAGATTTGGATAATTTTGATTTTATTCGCACCATTGCTGTGGCACGTATTACCATGCCATCTTCACATGTGCGCTTATCAGCAGGGCGCGAAGTGATGTCTGAAGAGATGCAATCACTTTGTTTCTTGGCCGGTGCCAATTCTATTTTTTATGGCGAAAAACTTTTAACCACGGGTAACAATGAAGCCAATCAAGATCGTGAGTTTTTCACCAAACTAGGCATTCGCCCTGAAGAGAAAGCAACACCATCATCACGCCGCATGGCCAATGCTTAATTGGAAGGGGATTAACAATGTCTGATAAACCTTGGGGTGGCCGTTTTGATGCACCAACAAATGCATTTGTAGAAGCCTTTAATGCTTCAACCCATGTGGATGCACGTATGTATGCCGAAGATATTGCAGGCTCGAGAGCACACGCAAGCATGCTTACAGCACAAGGTATTTTAAGCGAAGCTGATTTGAAGCTCATTCTTGATGGTTTGGATCAAGTGATGCAAGAAATTGAGTCGGGCACATTTGAATTCACGATTGCGCTTGAAGATGTGCATATGAACATTGAAAAACGTTTGACCGACATCATTGGTGATGCGGGAAAACGCTTACACACTGCGCGTAGTCGTAATGACCAAGTGGGTACCGATACACGCCTTTATTTGAGAAAACGCACAGATGATTTGATGAAACGCATTAAACATTTACAAGTGGTGTTGGTAAAACTGGCTGAAGAACATGCCGACACTGTGATGCCAGGCTTTACACATCTACAAACCGCACAACCTGTGACTTTTGGTCATCATTTGTTGGCTTATGTTGAAATGTTTGGTCGTGATTTGGCACGTTTTGCTGATGCCAAAGCGCGCATGAACCAATGCCCATTAGGCTCAGCAGCACTTGCAGGCACAACCTTTCCCATCAACCGTGAAATGACAGCTGAGTTGCTTGGGTTTGATGCACCATGTGCCAATTCATTGGATGCCGTGTCTGATCGTGATTTTATCATGGAATTATTATCATCCGCTTCGATTTGTTCGATTCATTTATCACGTTTTTCTGAAGAGTTAATCCTTTGGATGAGCGCACAGTTTGGTTTTATTGATTTACCCGATGCCTTTTGTACAGGTTCATCCATCATGCCACAAAAGAAAAATCCTGATATGCCAGAATTGGTGCGTGGTAAAGCGGGGCGTATTGTTGGCGCCTTGATGTCTATTTTGATGACCATGAAATCGCTACCTTTGGCTTACAACAAAGATATGCAGGAAGACAAAGAAGCCATTTTTGATGCCTACGATAATCTTGAAGGTTGCTTGAGAGTGTTTGGTGATATGTTGCCAGGGCTTAAAGCCAACAAAGAAGCGATGCACCAAGCTGCAGGCAGTGGTTTTTCAACAGCAACAGATTTGGCTGATGCTTTGGTTCGCGCGGGTGTACCATTTCGCGATGCCCATGAAATTGTCGGAAAATCAGTAGCCTATTGTATTCAAAAAGGCATTGATTTGATGCAAATGCCAGCAGAAGCTTGTATGGGTATTGATGCACGTTTAACACTTGAGATGGTGCAGAGTTTGTCCGTGGAAGCATGTGTTGCAGCACGCAATCATACAGGTGGTACAGCGCCAGAGCAGGTGCGTTTGCAGTGTAAACGTTGGGCATCATTGTGGGTTGATTAAGTTGAAATATGCACGTGTCTTGTTTTTGTTGCTCGCAACGGTTGTTTTGAGCCATTGCGGCTTAAAAACAGATTTGGTGGTTTACGATGATTCGGCACCATTGCCCAAAATTGCGAAGTTATCTCATCACATATTAGGCGATCGCTTGCTTTTGGATTTGGATGTTGAAGGCGGAAGCAGTGAAATTATGTATCAAATTGATCGTTCTGAAATTGATCCGGCTTGCCAATGTTTTGCGCAATGGCTGCGTTATTATGAATCGTCGCCCAGCAAGCAGCGCTTGGGTTTAAAGCGTAATATCAAATTACGCACTGATATGGCTTATGCTTATCGTTTGCGGGTTGTGGATAATCTGGGGCGAAAAAGTGCGTGGAGCAAAGTGATTACAAGCTTAGCTACGTCTAAATAAGTGATTTTAAGCTTGGTAATTTAGCCTGTCTATGCAAGTAAAAGAAATAAGTAGAGTGTACAGTTATGAATAAACACCAACAAAACCGTTTGGATCAGCTGGGGGAATATCCTTTTGCCCGCTTGCGCAAACTTCTCAATGGTTTAAAACCTAACCCTGAGCTGGAATTGATTGATGCTGGGGCAGGGGAACCACGCTTACCTTTGCCATCTTTTGTGCAGGATACATTGCTTCAACATCTTGATGGTTTTTCTAAATATCCAAGTACTACAGGTAATGATTTTTTGCGCCAGAGCATTGCCGAGTGGTTAAAACGCAGGTTTTCGCTTCAGCATATTGATGCCGATACGCAAGTGTTAAGTGCCAATGGCACACGAGAAGCATTGTTTGCAGCAGCACATGTTTTGATTAATCCCGATAGCGAAATACAACCATGGGTCATGATGCCCAATCCTATGTACCAAATTTATTTGGGCGCAGCGATTACAGCAGGTGGCAAGCCCTATTTACAACCATGCACACCTGAGACTGGTTTTGCTCCTGACATCGCATCCATTACAGCTGATGTGTGGCGTGATACAGCTTTTGTATATGTATGTTCACCCTCTAACCCCACGGGTTGGGTTGCAGATGAAGCGTATTATACGCAGTTGCTAAACTTAGCAGAGAAGTATGACTTTTATGTTTTGGCTGATGAATGTTATTCTGAAATTTATTATGCAGACAAACCTGTAGGTTTGTTGGAAGTAGCACAGCATATGGGTAATGCCAGATACAAGCGGTGTTTGGTGATGAACTCCTTGTCCAAACGCTCTGCACTACCAGGCTTGCGTTCAGGCTTGATTGCCGGTGATGCAGATTTGATTAAGAAATTCTCAAAATTAAGAAGTTATACCGGGCCTGCGACACCTTTGCCGCTACAACATGTAGCAGCGGCTGCTTGGGATGATGAAAAACATGTACAACAACATCTTAAAATATACCGTGATAGTTTGGATGCGTTTTTTGAGGTGTATGGTGGGCAGGCTCCAGCGGGATCATTTTTTGTTTGGCTACCTGTTAAGGATGAAGAGGCATTTGTACAAAAAGCATATGCAGAACAAGCCATCAAATTGTTGCCAGGCAGTTATTTGGCGGCAGAAGATAATCGTGGTTTGAATGCAGGAACGGGTTATGTGCGCCTTGCACTTGTTGATGGGCCTGAAAAAGCCGCAACATTAGCGCAAAGGCTTAAGTTCATCATTTAAATTGGCAATAAGATCATCGAAAGGGACAGGGTTGTTATAGAATTGAATATTCCTTGGTAGTTTTTCTTTTATCAAACCATCTGCAATAAGTATTGCACAAATACTTGGATAAGATTGTCTGATCGACTGAAGTAATTCTAAACCATTGATGTCAGGCATGTCATAATTGGTGATGACCGTAGAAATCATATCCTGATGGGTGAAAAATCGTGTCATAGCCTCTTGTGAAGACATTACAGCAATAACATTAAAATGCCTTGTTTCTAATTGTTTTTTGTACTTTTGAAGTATCGCAGTATCTTCATGAACCAATAAAATCATTGTAAGCTTCTCCCTCATTTCCCTTGGTCGGCATGATAATAATTCTACAGTGATTCTTCTGGTAATTTTTATCACCATTGATGCGAATGTTTTATTCATTTACAGATTTGTGATAGAAGTTACAGTGTTCAGATATTTTTTGATGGTTGAAGCAATGTTTGCGCGGGGAGAATAAGGATAATGAATATTCAATTCAGAAAAGGGTTTACCATTGCTGATTTTCCTCAGGCTAAAGAACTCTGGTTAAACAAAGGTGATATTTTTCTCTATGAGGGAGATGGGCATAGACAAAAATGTTATTTTATTGTCAGTGGTCAACTGGATGTACGCCTGATTTCTGGTAGTGGACACGAAACACTACTTTATAATTTAAAAGAAGGTGATTTGGTTGGCGAATTAGCGATGTTTGGTGTTGAGGCAAGAACAGCCACCATCGTTGCGAGCATGCGCACATGCCTTTTGGAAGTGAACAGCCATGAGTTTAAAGCAAAAATAAAAGAGTATGATTTTCTTGAGCGGGTAGCGCAGCATTTTATGAGCCGTTATCTCAAAACCCATGAGGTCGTATGTCGATTAGGACAACCCAATATCGGCATGAAGCTTTGCCATTATTTCAAGTCGTTGGCTGAGCAAAAACATGGTAATGGCTTGGCAGATGAGGTGTTAATACGTTTACCTAGCCATGTGGTGTTGGGTAATTTGTTAAGTTGTCAGCGTGAATCTGTTACGCGTGAGCTTAAGAAATTAAGCACTGCAGGCATTTTGAAACAAATGAAAGGCAGTGATTATTTATTGGATATTGAAAAGGTAGACCTTTATTTGGGTGATTTGTTAGATTAATTTCCGAGTAATTGTTTGGTGGTGATGACTAATTATGAAGTAAGCGAATAAGCATGTGTTTTACCAATACCTTTTAAAGTTAGTGATACCAAGGCAAATGAAGGTGGGTTATCCAAAGCTGTAACACTGGCTTCATCAAGTAATATTTCACCAATCCGCGCATTGGATTCTAAACGAGCAGCTAAATTGACATGACGACCAATAGCCGTAAAAGCGCGACGTTCATGGGATCCAAGTATGCCAAGCACTGCATCACCTGTTGCAATGCCAATGCCAACGCCCAGTTGGTCTTGGCCTTCGTTGCCACGTTGCTTGTTCAGCGCCTTCACCTTGGCTTGAATGCTTTTGGCAGCGACAAATGCATTGTCGGCTGAATTGTTATCGGATGCCAAAACACCAAAAACAGCCATCACTCCATCACCAATGATTTTGTCTACCATGCCTGCTTCTTCCAAGATGGGCTTAAGCATACAGTCCATGTATTGGTTGAGCGCATGCATCACGTCTTGTGCATCATGGCTTTCATTAAAAGGTGTGAAACCGCGAATATCAACGAATAAGGTTGTAATCACTTTGCGTTCACCAGCGATGTTGAATTGCAGTGTTCCATTGGATGCACGTTGTGCAACTTCTTCACCAACAAAACGACCAAGTGTTTGGTTCAATTGATCTTTAAGCAAGTTTAATTCATTGGCAGCCTGCTGATATTCTTGCAGCTGCAAGGTGCTCATGGTGACATCACAAAAAAGTAGCCAGTCTGTTTGTGTTTGTGCGTCGTGGAAGGCAAGTATGTCAGTATATTTGTCATTCCGCATTTGCACTTGTGGCAATTCAAAACTTTCTTGAATAGGCAGCATACCTTGCAGGTATTCACAAGCTGAAGTGATAGATGAACCGAGCTCTAGATTTGTTGTAAAATAGCTTTGCCATGCGCCGCCTAAACTTTGAATCTGATCAGTTTGTGGCGTCAGTTCAATCCAAGCAGGAGCAAGTGTTTGGATATGGTAGGCAGCCAAGTGTTGAGAAATAATATCAGGGATAGGATGTTGTGTGTTCATGCTGTCACCAAAGCTGTGGCCAAGTGTAAAAATGAGGCTTCAACATTATCACCCGTCTTTGCACTGGTAAGAAACACAGGGTTGCCAGTATTTTTCAGCATTTGCATATCATCATCATTGATGCTCCAAGCATCAGTTAAGTCGGATTTGTTGAGAAGATAAATATGGGGAATAGTGCCAAGTTCTGTTTCTACACGTTGTAAAATTTCTTGGGCCATTTCAAGCGTTGCAGGCCGTGTTCCATCTATCACCATCATGATACCGGATGCACCACGCAAATAACTTGTCGGTATTTTTTTATATTTTTCTTCACCATGGATATCCCAAAGCATTAAGTTCACTTGTTTACCATCAACATCCACTGTTTTACGGTCAATCTTGACACCCATGCTGGATAAATATTTTTCTGAGAATTTACTAAAAACAAACTGTGCAGTTAAGCTGGTTTTTCCAACACCTGCCGCGCCCAAAATACAAATCTTTTTCTGAATCATGGTTTTGTTCCTTGGTTGGTTAGGTTGGAGGTATAAAAACTATCAATACCCTCAACTTTGCTAAAATTATGTTTGGCAAAATCAATCCAACTCGCCGAAGCTTTTCCCGAAACATATAAAATACCTTTGGCATATACCATCTGTACTGTTGTTGGTGGTTTTAACAAGCTTATAGCACGCTGCAAGATGACTGCATCGGTTACAACAACCTTTTTCTTAGGCTCTTCTTTGCGGATAATATTCTTTTTGGGTTTGACTGGCAAAGCATCCATTTTAATGGGGAAATGCGTTTGTTTTTGCTCAAAAGAACTGGATAGTATGGAAAGACCTGTACTATCTATGCTTTCAACACCTGCAACATAGAGCGCTGCTTGTTCTGCTTGGGTTAACCAAACTTCTGAGGCTACCCCACGAATAAGTAAGGTTTGATCCTCTAGCAATAATTCAACTGATTTTGGCGGCTGAATCAGGCGCGATACACGTTTAAGGATTAAAGCTGGTTGTAAGGCATGGTAGGGCTCAAATTCAAAATGAATGTTTTTGTTTTGTAATTGGTATTCAGCCAACAAGGCTTTTGGATCTTGGCTGAGTGGGTCTCGTAAGCCAGTGATGGTTTCAACATCATCATTATCTGAAATGCCTGTAACAATGATGCCCGGTTCAGCTTTTAAACGTTCAAGGTAAGATTGCCATTGTGTATTGGTTTGACTTATTTCAATTTGATGCCATGCCCACCAGCTAAAAATAATAGCAAACATAAGAGCCACAAAAAGAATTGCTTTGAGTGGTGATTTTTTTTCCTCTGTCTTATTTTTATAATCAGCGATTAATAAGGGGCTAAGTTTTTCATCGGTGGCGATGAAGGCTTCTGTATCACCATCAAAGGCGGTTAATTCGTCAACGAAATTTTGTTGAATATCTTCAATGGCAACTTGCATGGTTTCGTGCAAGGTGCGCGGTGAATTGCCTCGGCAAACTACCGCCAAAACCACGTCTGGTCCTTGCTCAATCAATACTTGTACATCACCCATACTTAATGTTTCAATATTTTGATCGGTGGAACCTGCAAATGAATCGCGAATAAAATCTTGTACAGCCGTGAGCATGCTCGAAACCACATCTGCATCTTCAGTGTGAGTAGGGTCGGATGAAAGATGATGCAGCAATACTCCTGTTTCTCTATGGATAAGGAATACTTGTTCAACGCGATAGATTAAGGTGTTGAGCAGCACAACTTCGGCAAATGATTTGCCCGTCTTAACAGCTTCAATGCGCCAGAGGAATCCTTGTTTTGAAAAGGAATGTTCTAGTGTTTGATTCAGAGATTGAAGCATTGCAGCTAATGTGCTTGCAATGGACTTTCGAATGGTTGGCCCCATCACAGGAAAAAGCGCATTGGACAGCGCTTGTGGGTCACGCGCTATGGATGCTTGAATCGACTTTTCAATGGTAGGTGCTAAAGCAATACTTAGCTCTTCATCGCTTCTGTTGCGCAGCTCTACGGCTTCGGCAAGAACTTTTGCCACTTCTTGGGCATGTAATCCTTGGTTGAGTAATATTGATTCAAGTTTATCAATGCGCGCAGATTCTTTTTCAAATAAGAGCTTGCGCAGTTCATGCATGGAAGCATTACTGTTTTGAGTTTTATCCGTATTCACAGTGTGGGAGCTCTACCTTAGCCGAGGCTTGACGTATTACTTGTTTCCTTCAGGAAGCTTGAAATCATTATTAAGGCGCATGGCAACTTCACTAAACATATCTGCCAATGCTTTGCGATCTGTTTTGTCTGATTGCAATTTATCGGTATTTTTATTGAGCGAGTCAGTTAAGCCGTTGCGCACACTTTGGATTTCAGCAAGCAATGATTTGGATTGATCCAATAAGGCATCTCGCGTAGTGGCTTGATGTTGGGTGAGTTTATCTTGGATATGGCTCGATTTTTTATCTGCGGCAGTTGCATTTTTGCTAAGCTCATCAGTAAGGTGTCGTGTGTCTTCTTCACGTTCGCCGCGTTCAATAGAAAGCTGATCTATTAAGCTATCCACTTCTTGTTTGATGTATGATTCCAAAGCATCTAAACGATGGCTTGTTTCGCTGCGAAGTGAATTGGTTTCATTGAGTACACGTTCTTCAAGGCGAACAAAACGTTGTTCGTAATCACGCATTTGTGATCCAAAAATAATGTCGCGAATTTGGTCGACATTGCCAGACTCGGCACTCTCAATTTTTGAATCTTCAATTTTTTTAGACATGATTAATGCTCCCCATGACATTTAAGCTGTAAATATTGGTTCTATATGTGAGAAAGACGCAATATAGCTGTAAAAAGATAAAAAAACAAAAAAGCCACCTTTTAAAGTAAAAAGGTGGCTTTCCCGTTAGGCATATGAATCTTTTAAAGATTAATCACGCAAGAGTTCAGTGATTGCTGTTTTAGCACGTGTTTTTGCATCAACTTGTTTAACAATCACCGCGCAATATAAATTAGGTCCACCCGAAGCGCCTGGCATGGAGCCTGAGACGACTACAGAATAAGGTGGTACCTCACCATACGTTACTTCGCCAGTTGCACGGTTTACAATGCGGGTGGATTTGCCGATATATACACCCATTGAAATAACAGAACCTTCACGAACAATTACACCTTCAACGATTTCTGAACGCGCGCCAATAAAACAATTGTCTTCAATGATGGTTGGTGTTGCTTGCAATGGCTCCAATACGCCGCCAATGCCCACACCACCTGATAAATGTACGTTTTTACCAATTTGGGCACATGAACCCACTGTTGACCATGTATCCACCATTGTGCCTTCGTCGACATAAGCGCCAATGTTTACATAAGATGGCATGAGCACCACTTTTGAAGCAATAAACGAACCTTTGCGTACTGTGGCATTGGGCACAACACGCATGCCGCCTTTGCGAAACATATCTTCGCCCCAATCAGCAAACTTCTGTGGCACTTTATCGTAATATGTTGTGTCGCCACCATGAATTACTTTGTTATCATGCAATTTAAAATATAATAAAACAGCTTTTTTCATCCATTCATTGGTTATCCATTGGCCATTCTCATTGCGCTCTGCAACACGAATACCACCGGCATCTAACAAATCAACACAGCGAATAACGGCTTCGCGAATTTCAGTTGCTGCGGTGTGCATGTCCCATGTATCACGGGTTTCCCATGCTTGGTCGATGACGTGTTGTAAGTGGTTCATTTAAATCTCCTCGGTTTGAGCTTTGCGCCCTATGTCTGCTTTATGTTGTATTTTGCCGAATATATGGTGATATACATTTTGAAGCAAATATTAGCTGAGTATATTTGTGAGATATTTTGTTATTGAGTATGAGCAAGGATGCTTTACGGTTCGGTTAATCTTCATGCGCTATATTTTAAGAATCTGTTGTATCAGTATGTTATGTGAAGATGAGGAAATATTAGAATGCTTGATCGACAGTTTCTTGTGAAAACGCACCTTATTATGGCAGCTATTACATTACCGCTGATTATGATGTTTTTAATAACAGGTGGGCTTTATACAGCTGAATACGAACCCGATTCATCTTCAGTTGAATATCGCGTTACGCTGAGCGAGCCTCTAGAGGACAATTATGTAACACTGCATCGCGTGGCAAAAGAAGAGCTTAAAAACCTTGATGTTGATCAGCCTATGGGCAAAGCAAAGTTAAAGTTTGATCGAAAATGGAATAGGTACACATTGGTCTGGCCAGGAAAGAATCATAGTGTGACGTTACGATCTTCAACGCGTGATTCTACTGTTGCAGTGTTCACAGTAAAAACACCCAGCTGGTATGCACGCCTTATGCGATTACATAAAGCAAAAGGTGGGGATATTTTTGATGTTTATGCTATTATAACAACTATACTGTTATGCCTTATTTTAGTAACAGGCATTCTGATAGGTTTGAAAACAAAACTGTATCGAACCTTAACCATACGTGCTTTAAGCTTTGGGTCC
>JAJFLD010000076.1 GCA_021772875.1 Ghiorsea sp.
TAGTGTTGTAAGACTTGTGCGGCTTGGGCACGCTTTATTTCGGTGGTCACTGCAATGCCGCGTTTTTCCAATTCGGCAATCCAGTTGGGGTGTTTAGGCCCCTCATCAAAACCAATGGCTTCAGCATCTGCAGCAGTTGCAGCACAGGATAAATGCCTGATGCCAGACCATGGAATAGCGCCAAAACACATGGCACAAGGTTCACAGCTGCATACAAGCTCACAACGTGGCATGTTTTCCGCACTTAAGCTGAACGATTGCAGTGATTGTTGAGCTAAGGTTAAGGCAACAATTTCAGCATGATTGCTGGAGCAATGGCTTGGCACAACAAGGTTAAGACCAATGGCTATAAGTTGATGACTATCCATATCAAAAACAGCAGCAGCAAAAGGCCCACCTGTATTGTGTTGCACATTCGCTTGAGACAAGGCAATCACAAAATCCATGCGTTTTTCTGGGGTTGGATACACTTTAGTGGTATCCAACACATCAGCCGCCCAAGTAGGCAGCTTGATGATGTGTTTAATGTCTGAAATGACGAATGCCTGTATAAACCATGGTTAAACCATGTTCATCTGCAGCTTTCACCACTTCATCATCACGAATCGAACCACCAGGCTGAATCACAGCCGTCGCACCTGCTTCAGCCAAGGCATCAACACCATCACGGAAGGGGAAAAATGCATCAGAGGCAACAGCCGAACCTTTGATGCCTTCACCACCATGTTGCACTGCAATACGTGTTGAATTTACACGGTTCATTTGCCCTGCACCCACACCCAGCGTGGTACCATTTTTGGTGAATACGATAGCATTGGATTTAACATGTTTGGCCACCGACCAAGCAAACATCATATCTTGCCACTCAGCTTCGGTGGGTTGGCGTTTGCTTACCACGGTGCACATCTCACGTGTTAAAATATGATCATCACGCTCTTGCACAAGGAGCCCACCGCTTACACGTTTAAACTCCAAACCACCTGCGACTGGGGCGATGGAAGGGGCCAACAAAACACGCAAATTCTTTTTCTCACTGAGGATTTTTAGTGCATCAGCGCTAAAGCCTGGCGCAATCACCACTTCCATAAAGGTTTGGGCAATGAGTGAGGCCGTTTCAGCTTCTAAGGGTTGGTTAAAGGCTGCAATGCCACCAAAAGCAGAAGTGGCATCTGCTGCACGTGCACGTTCATACACCTCTGCTTGGCTGCCAACAACGGCAACACCGCAAGGGTTGGCATGTTTGACAATCACCGCAGCATTTTCAGAGAAATCACGCACGCAGGCAAATGCAGCATCTGCATCGGCGATATTGTTGTAAGACAAAGCCTTGCCTTGCAATACTTGGCAATCAGCAAGTGAAGTGACGGGGTCTTCCACATCCGCATAAAAAGCACCTGCTTGATGGGGATTCTCGCCATAGCGCAATTCATCGGCGGTTTTAATGAATTGGCGGGTGAATATGTCAGGGAATTGGCGCGCTGAACCATCGGCATTTAAAGCTGAAAAATGATTGGCAATAGCACCATCATAAGCTGCTGTGTGGGCAAATGCTTTGACAGCCAAACTGCGGCGCTTGTTGATGTCTAGGGTGTTATCTTTTAAAGACGCGATCACCATAGCATAATCATTGGGGTCAACAACAATGGTGACAAACTGATGGTTTTTGGCCGAGGCACGCACCATACAAGGACCACCAATATCAATGTTTTCAATGGCATCGTTTATGGTACAACCTTCTTTGGCTACAGCTTCACGGAAGGGGTATAAATTCACACAAGTTAAGTCTATGCGTGTGATGCCGTGTTTTGCCATGGATGCCAAATCACCCTCATTGTCACGGCGGGCTAAAATGCCACCATGCACTTTGGGGTTTAGAGTTTTGACACGACCATCCATCATTTCAGGAAACCCTGTATAATCCGCGACATCACGCACAGCAATATTTGCTTCACGCAATAACTTGGCCGTGCCACCAGTGGATAAAAGGTCAAACCCTTGAGTGATGAGTTGGCGGGCAAAATCTTCAATGCCTGTTTTGTCGGAGACACTTAATAGGGCATATTTGAGAGGTGTGGTTGCGGTCATGAAGATTTCCTTGTTAATAAAAATGAGTTAGGTGGGCGACAAGCTACTTATCCTTATAAACAAGCGCAATGAGTAGGGTTTTTATGCATGGTTGCATGTTGGAGTAGCCTTTTTTACTGCTTGGGATTATCCTCTGCACATGGCGTTAAATGAACAGGAATTAATAGAAACTTATCGCGGGTTGATGAACGCATTCCCTGCGGACTTGCATATTGCACGGCCTTTGATTCAGCTGTTGCAAACCCGTGGTGAGAAAAAGGAAGCCAGAGAGCTTTCAATGATGATGGCAAGGCGCATGTTATCTTTGGGTTATTCGCGGTATGCCTTGGCATTTATTAGTATTTGTGAACAGCTGGAACACCCCGACATTGAAAAAATTGATTCGATTAAAACGATGGCTGAGCTAACCATTGATGCACTACCACATGGCGAGACGGCACAAGTGTTTGCACTTATTGAAGAGTTGTCAGATGCTGAAGCACAGGATTTTCTTAAGCAAGGTAATTTACTGCACATTCCAGAAGGGCGTGATATTGTTAAACAAGGCGACATCAGTCATAGTTTTTATCTCATTTTAGAAGGCACCATGCGTGTGCATATGGATACATCAACAGGCCATGACATTGGGCTGAACACATTAGAAAAAGGTAACTTTTTTGGCGAGTTTGCTTGTGTGTATCAACTGCCAAGAACAGCAACAGTGACTGCGGCGACGCAAGCTAAGATCTTAAAATTTCAAGGTAGCGCCATTGCCGAGCTTATTGATGCCTCGCCCGAGGCAGGTGATGGTTTGATGCGCATCATTCAACGGCGGCTGATTGCTTCAGTCTCGTATGCCCACCCGGTGTTTTCGGCCATTGAAGCTGCAGATAGGGTTTGGTTAGAGGAAGATGCTGAACTTGTTGAATATGCAGCAGGAGATGTCATTGATGAAGCGGGAGAATTCTTTTTTATTCTTGCTTTTGGTCAAGCTCTAGCGACACGAGAGGTTGCTGGGCAAACATTAACATGTGAGTTGGGTGTGAATGCGGTTTATGGTAATGCCAATGACGTGTTAGCCTTGCCTGCTCAAACCAAACTTGTGGCCAGTGAGCGGTGCCTTGTGTGCAAAGTGCCATTGGAAATATTTACTGCATTTTCTATTGCTTATGTTGGTTTTGAAGGTTGGGTTGAAAGCCATGTTGCCCAGCGTAATGAAAAGCTACAGCCTGTTTAACTATTCGGCTTTGAAAAGGAGCAGTAATGCCATTCAAATATTTTGAAACATCAGCTTTAACGCATGTGATAAAAAGCGCTTTAAAGCCTGAATTTTTGTGGACAACCGTAGTTGCCATTGTTGGTGCTGTTGTTTTACTTGGCCTGTTTGGCTTAGGCGGAGATGATACTTTTTCTTCGTTACTGACTGATTTTGTAGCGATTTCATCCAGTGCACTTTGGCTGATGCTTGGTTTGGTCGCCTTAGCCCATCAATTGAGCAGTAATATGGCTGATGAAGATGTCTTACCCAGTATGACAGAGGCGTATGTGTTTGCTTGGCACAGGCTCAAAGCTATCGTGTTGCTGCCGACTTGGGGTATAGGGATTTTGTTGCTTGTTTTATTGGTTGAAATTATATTATTATCTTTAGCGAATATCCCTGGCTTGGGCACAGTTTGGTTGGCGTTGCTGGTTGTGCCGCTGCTTATCTTTAACACTTTAATTGCAATTATGTTGATACTTTCGGTGTTTAATATTGCTGCTTTTGTGGCTGTCTCTGAATCAGAAGTGTCGACCATGCGCCGTGAATTATGGCTCTTGATGAAATCAAAATTCAAAGCTTTGGTTGTTTATAATTTAGGTGGAATTTTACTGACTTTAATGCTTGCAACACTGGTGCTTACGCCGTTGTGGTTGGGGGCTCAAGCAACGCTTGTGCTCACGGGTTATGCAGCAAGTGAACCTTGGCAATATCTCATCAATGCCACTGGTTTTTGGGGAAGCATTGCACACTTTATTGGTTTGATTATGGGTGGTTTATTGCTTGCCGCTATTGGCGCTGTGCCTATCGTGGTGATTACACATATTACATTGTTGGTGCATATGGAGCTTGCCGACGATGCTGTTCAGGTTTCAGTCGATAATGAGGCTAAGCAACCGAATGAGGATAAAACAAACCAAGCTAAAGAAGGCGAAGAGTAGGTTTAAGCGGCCCTGCTGTTTGCACTTGCGCCAATATCTTAAGCTGCATTCCTTTTAACAATAAAGGCGAGCTGTTGTCAGGGCTTGGTAGCCATAACATAAGTTGGCACTCATCTCAACTTGACCAGCTTCATGCGAGCTCTTGTCTAAATCCAATAGCTTTACTACCAGCCATATGAAATATAACAGTCGTTCATCATGCGTTGATTACGAGACAAAGCGAAATTCAAGCAAACGCTGAATTTCAACAGTGTCCCAGTTTGTTGTATCACAAGCGATAACTGCCATGTGCGGCAACAGCAACCTAGGCTTTACGCGCACTCAAGTTGTACGTGTTCTATGAGCCTTGCTGTAACCATGTTTTGATGGGTGCGCCGCCAGTGTATTTTCGGCCATCTTCGGCGAAAATAGTGGGTGTGCCCATCACGTTCAGTTTTTGAGCAAGTTTGATGTTTGCATCAACGGGTGTTTTGCAGGTGGCTTGCGGTAGTTTTTCACCTTTTGTCATGACATTAATCAATGCTTGATGTTGATCTTTTGCACACCAAATGGATTCAGATTTGGCATAAGAATCAGGATGCAGTTGGGTGAGTGGGTAGAGGAAAGTATAAACACGAATGCCATCAAGGGTCATCAATTCTTCTTCTAAACGTTTACAATATGGGCAATCAGGATCAGTGAAGACTGCCATTTTTAAACCATCTTCAGGGCCACTGACGATAGCTTTGTCTAGAGGCAAATCAGACCAACTGATGCGATTCAAGCTTGCCAGACGTGTAGCAGTTAAATCTTGTTTGGTTGTGGTATCAAAAATATGACCATTAACAATATGGCGGCCTGTTTTGTCGGAGTAATAAATTTTATCGCCAACTTGTAATTCATACAAACCAGAAACTGGTGTTTGATGAATTGCTTTGATGGGCATGTCAGAGAGTGTTTTTCGAATTTCTTTATCAATGCTGGCAGATGCAGGTTTGCCTTCGGCAGCCCACGTGCTCAAGGGTAATAATAGTGTTGCGAGAATAAGTAATGTTTTCATAAGTCTCTCCATTGGTTTGCAAATTGATGATGAGCGAAGCTTAACGGTATCTTTTGCAGTTGTCGCTTAATAAAGTTAGATTTCTCACCATGGAATGGGTTAAAGTTTTTCACGTGATGATGATGACATCTTGGTTTGCGGGGTTATTTTATTTGCCTCGCCTTTTTGTCAATCATGCAATGTCCAAAGATGAGGCCGTGCATCATCAGTTGGCCTTGATGGAGCGCAAACTTTATCGCTTTGTAACACCCATGATGCTACTTACAGTCTTGACTGGTGCAGTGCTTAGTTATGCGCAGTGGAATTATCTGCAACATGAGCTTTGGTATGGTTTAAAGGTAAGTGTGGTCGCCACACTGGTGGTGTACCACTTGTATTGCGGTCATTTGGTGAAGGTGTTTGCTTCAGGGAAAAATGCGCGAAACCATGTATTTTATCGCTTTTTTAATGAGCTTCCAGTGTTTGGCTTGCTGGGCGTACTTATTTTAGTTTT
>JAJFLD010000077.1 GCA_021772875.1 Ghiorsea sp.
AGTGTGGGGATAAAAAGAGCAAGAAAAAAGGCCTGCCAAAGGGGAGGGGGGAGGGAGTGGCAGACCTTTATCTTGGACAATCGTTGGACTGGCGTTGTAACCTACAAAAACTAAACCCTAAAATGTTAGGGCGGCGCCGCATGTTGATATTTGGTATCCCAAAGTGAAGGGATTCACACAACCAACAGATAAGCTCCTCTATAAAACGTATCGGTTCAGTTTTATAAGTTACAACGCCAGTCCAACGAACGCTGTTGATATTCTTAAAGCAGAGCCTGTGCCAAAGTTGATGTTGGGTTATTTCTTTGTTTAAAACAAAGGGTTTTTAGCCCTTGTGAGGCATGTTGTCTGGGTTTGATGTGGCTGATGGAAAGCGCACAGGTGAGGATTTTTTGACACTTACCGTCAAAACTTCACTATTTTTAGAGGCATTAAGAAGTCATGCGACTGGTTGAGTCTTATGATGAAGGTTTGATCTTATGGATGTTTATTTTTGGCCTCAATCCAACGCGACATAAATTCAGTACTCTTATGATGATGGTGGTTCAGCATTGCGCCCATGAAGTTATGGTGGCGATGTTGCGTTAAATTCTCTCTAAGTTTTAAGATGCGTTGCAATAAATTTTCGTTATTGGTTTGCTTGTTGAAATGTTGTTTGATGATGGCAAAACCATTTGTTTGGGCAGTTTGCCAAAGTTGTTGGTCGCAGTAAATTTTCACGGCAGCGTCGGCAAAATCTTGAGGGTTGTTGGCTATGATGCCAGGCCAGTCTAAACCACCTGTCATGCCTTCGGCACCAATAGCTGTGGTGATACTTGGCGTGCCAGCAAGCATGGCATCAGCGAGTTTGGTTTTGATGCCTGCACCAAAACGAAGTGGTGCAAGGCATACTCTGGCAGCTTGCATAACTTCTTGTACGTCGGTGGCTTTATTCTTAATCAAAAAGCCTTCTTTTTGATGATGTAACGCTGTGGCTTTAGGTGGCGTATAGGCGCCATAAATATGCAATTGTGCTTGCGGCAACTGTTGGCGAATCAAAGGCCATATCTCTTGTTTGAGCCACAAGACTGCATCCCAATTGGCAGCAAGACGAAAATTACCAATAATCATAAAATCTTGTCGTTGTTCAAAGTGGGGTAAGTTTTCGAGGTTGGTATCAGTGTTTAACATAAAGGGACAGTGATGGAGCAAATCAGGTTTAATATTAAAATAACTTTGTAATAAATCAAATTCAAAATCAGAAATGATGATGGATAAATCAGCGCGGTATATGGATGCAATTTCGCGCAAAGCTATGGTATTGTTTAAATATTGATTGGAGAAGGGAATGCCATCTTTGAATGCCATATGGCGAGCTTCGCGCAGGCAATGTAAATCAATGGTTTCAATGATTCTCAGTGCTTTTGGGCATGTTTTTGCGATGCGCCAGCCAAATTGTTCTTCCATCATGTAACGATCAAACAATACAATGTCTGGTTGCAATGCGGTTATAAAATCATCAAAGCTGCTATGGTTAAGGGCAATTTCTTGGGTGTTTAAACCCATATCATCCAATAGCTGGGTGGCATCATTTTTAGCTGCGGCACAGGCAAAGGTGATTGCCCAGCCTTGTTGTTGAAAAAGGTGGATATGTTCCGTGATGCGAATACTTGCACCTGTTGAGGTTGGCTCAGGCCATACCAAACCTATAATTAAGACTTTTAATGGGTTATGGTTCACCTTATATACCCCAAACCAATAGCAACTATCGACAATAATATTTGAAGAGGTAGCTTTGCCAAACTTATTCTGGAGGCCTTATTATGGCTCGTGTCACCATTGAAGATTGTATTCGTCATTATCCTAACCGCTTTGAAATGGTTGTTCTTGCAGCGCGCCGTGCGCGCCAATTGCAGAATGGTATGCCAAGTGTGTTAGAAGAGGAAGGACATAAACCAACTGTGCAAGCACTTAAAGAGCTTGGCGAAGGTTATGTGACTTGGGATAATGTGTTTGAACTTGAAGAACAAGAACGCTTGCAAAATGCTGCGCAAGAAGAGTTTTCTGCATAAATCATTGTCCTATTCTGTGGTTTTGTCTTTTAAATAACGCTAGGACGACTTAAAACGCATGAGCCGCATTTTTGAAATCACGACACAAGTAAAAGCATATATGCCCAAAGCTGATGTTGAGCTTATTAATCGGGCATATGTGTTTGCAGCACACGCACATGCAAGGCAACGCCGCAGCTCTGGCGAGCTCTACATTACCCATCCGTTGGCTGTAGCACAAAACCTCGTTAATTTACGTTTGGATGTATCTTCGATTATTACAGGGTTGTTGCACGACACTGTTGAAGATACCCATGTCACATTAGAAGATATTGAAAATCGTTTTGGCAATGAAGTTGCCGAATTGGTGGATGGTGTCACCAAAGTGGGCAAGATTCATTTTCATTCATCTGAACAACAACAAGCAGAAAATTTCCGTAAAATGATCATGGCAACGGCAAAAGATTTGCGTGTTTTGCTGGTGAAACTTGCTGATCGTTTGCACAATATGAATACGTTAGAGTTTATGAAAGAACATAAACGCAAACGAATTGCCATTGAAACCATGGAAATTTATGCGCCACTTGCGCATCGTTTGGGCATTCATTGGCTGGCACAAGCCATGGAAGATTTGGCTTTCGATCACATCGAGCCTGAAGCAAGCCTTGATTTAGCACAAAAACTTGAAGGTAAACTTGAATTTCTAACCCAAACCAAAGAACGACTTGAAGGGCTTATTCAAGAGGCTCTGAGCCGTCAGGGTATTCAAGCTAGAGTGCAAGGGCGAATGAAAAATAAATATAGCTTGTATCAAAAAATGCAACGTAAAAGCGTTGATTTTGATGATATTTATGATTTCATTGCCTTTCGTGTCATTGTTGATGACACACCTGCTTGTTATCACGTGCTTGGGGTTATCCATAGTTTATATCGACCCGTACCAGGACGTTTTAAAGATTATATAGGGCTTCCTAAAGCCAATGGTTATCAATCCTTACATACTACGGTAATTGGCCCTGATAATTTCCGAATTGAAGTGCAGGTGCGCAGCGAATCTATGCACAGGTATGCCGAAAATGGTGTTGCCGCACATTGGCTCTACAAATCAAATGGTAGTGCCAAAGCGCAAAAAGATTTGGAAGGTTTTCAGTGGCTACAACAGTTGGCGGAAACGCTACACACCGCAGATAACCCGGGTGAATTTCTTGAAAATGTTCGTTTGGATTTGTTTGTTAAAGAAGTTTATGTGTTTTCACGGGATGGAGATTTGTTTGCTTTACCAAGAGGAAGCAAACCGCTCGACTTTGCTTATGCCGTGCATACGGATGTGGGCAACCATTGTATTGGTATTCGTATCAATGGTGAACCTGCTGAATTTAAGCAAGAGCTGTGCAATGGTGATGAGATTGAAGTATTAACAAGCCCTGAACAAACACCATCGCGCAAGTGGCTTCAGTTTGTTGAAACCTCACGTGCAAAACAAAACATTCGTTCTTGGTTGCGCAGCCAAGAGAAAGAAAGTGCCGTACGTTTGGGCGCACATTTGTTAAAAAATGCGATTGGCAAAGAAACGATTCGTCATGATGTATTGATGTTTGCTGATTGTAAGGATGATATAGAGCTTAAAGAGAAGCTTGGGCGTGGCGAGCTTGAAATTGCGGCACTGCTTGAATACATGAAAAAAGATAACTCACGTATTTTTAGCCGTAAATCATTTGATCGATCGCTGATGAAAGCTGCAAGTTGTTGTTACCCTATTCCAGGCGATAATGTTGTAGGCTCGTTTATTTCAGGCGAAGGTTTTATTGTTCATGATCAACATTGCCCTACAGTGATGCAGAAAGATGCAATGAAATGGGTAGAAGTAGACTGGAAACCCGTTACAGGAGAACTGTACAAAGCAGGCATTGAAGTTTTCTGCCAAAATGAGCGGGGTTCATTGGGTTTGGTGACTTCTTGTTTATCTGGGCAAGGTGCAAACATTGAAGATCTTAGGATTGAACAACATCCAGGCTCTTTGACTTCACTTTACATCCTTGTTGAGGTTGAAGATAGGGTGCATCTCTCACGTGTTTTTAAAGCTTTAAAAGCCATGAATCATGTATCTCGTGTACGCCGTCATCAGCCCAAAGGTTTGGGCCGCAACATCAT
>JAJFLD010000078.1 GCA_021772875.1 Ghiorsea sp.
ACTTGGATTGATGAATCCGGACAACTGCATGTTTTAGGCTTAACACTTGGGCAAAGTACTGTTCGCGATGCTGAACTCGCTTTACGTAGCCGCGCTGATGCTGCCATTTTTATGTATCCCATCGCTTCCACAAACACACAAACGCGCTTCAACCTCGCACTTGAAGCCTACTTTCCTTCTATTGCCGACCACAGTAAAGTATTACTCAAACTTGATATTGATAGGGAACAACTTGAAAGCATGCGCCAGCGAAGCACATCACCACGCATGTACCCCAATGGTGTCGCACGCAGAAACTTAGCCTCTGAAGATATTCTACTCGTTCAAACACTTACAATTAATACCTTAACACTCATTCCAAGTGTCAAAATAGGTGAGGATGTTTTGCGTGCTCAATTTGGCCAGCCCGAAAGTACACAACAGCTTGATGATCATACAACCGTATATACCTTTCCAAAATTAGGGCTTATTGCCACCATTAAATCCGATGGAAAAGATGAGCTTGTTTTTTCAAACCCTAAATAAACCATAAAAAAAGGCGAACTATTGGCCGCCTTTTAAGAACTTACAGTAAAAATTAATGACCGCGTGGATCAGCTTCTTCAACAGTTTCTTTACCAATAATTGAATAGATTGGGCAAAAACTTAGTGCGCTTGTCGCAATAAGGAAAACACCAACAATCATCAAAATTGTGCCTGTAAGGCCAAAATCGCCCAACCAACCAATAAAGAATATAGCAATACCGAAAACAATTCTTAATGTCCGATCAACTGTCCCAACATTTTCTTTCATATCAACCTCTCCTCCTCATTAAAAACACCCTCAAGCTGTAAAGCTTTTTGGTATCCATTTTAATTTTGAGCGTATTATACCGTATAATGCCTTGCCTGCCAACTTTTCTCTTTACCCATACTATAGGCATGAAATCACTTGCTGAACAGAATCATAATGGCAGCATTCACTTGTCTTGTTGACGGCATATTACTATGCCAACCAGATAAAAAATAAGGAGCACCCATGTCAACCAAATGGATTTATCGCCTAGGCGCGGGGCTTATCGTAGCGGCCATATTCTACATCGCTTTCCCCAATTCAGAGCCCAACCCTAGGCCACCCCAATGGGACATTCATGTTCAGGGTGATACCTTATCCATCTTAGGCTTAGTGATGTCCAAGAGCGTGCTTGAAGATGCAATAAAGGCAACCAAAGTCACACCTGACATTGCCCTTTTTACGACTCGACAAAAACAAAATCAACCTGAACCAGCCATGCATTTAGAGGCATACTTCGAAGATGTTTTTGATGAGGATGACCGTATTATTATTGGTTTAGAAGAAAATATCGCCTCTCTACGTCAAATCAAGCACGAAGGTTATCAGCCTGAATTGTTTCCCAATGATGTGATTCGCACCAATATTCGTGAGCAACATATTCCTCACCTACTCACCTTACCTATCCGTAGTATCACTATCATTGCTGGGAGCCCTGTAGACTTAGAAGCCTTTAAAACGCAATTTGGTGAGCCTGATAAAATGATCTCGGATGGACAAGGCAATGCCCACTTCCTTTTCCCAACAATTGGTTTGGACTTCATCCAACCTTCTGATGGGTTGCAAGTATTACAATTTGTCGCCCCAGACCTGTTTGACGCAGAACTCCTACAACCGCTACTTCAATCCATATCGGATAACAAAAGGCCATGATAACTATGCTCGCAGCGGCATTTCTCATTGGTTTTTTGGGAAGTATGCATTGCGTTGGCATGTGCGGCGGGCTTGTCACCACACTAAGTATGGCTAGGCCACATATTTGGTGGTCAGGTTTATTGAGTTACCAATTGGGGCGCACTGCCACCTACACATTTTTAGGCCTTATTGCAGGCATGGTTGGCATAGCCATTACCCAAGTGCCATGGTTTGCAGATATGCAGCGCGGCATGACCATTGCCGCAGGCATTTTAATGATTGTCTTTGGCCTAAACTTGGCAGGTTGGTTGGCCGACCCTTTTGTGCGTTTGATGGCAAAGTTCACCCACCTCATTGGCTTAAAACGCTGGGTTTATGCCGCAAGCACCAGCCGCATGCCAATGAGCTGGTTTATGGTCGGTTTATTTAATGGTTTACTGCCCTGTGGTTTGGTCTATGCAGGTTTAGCCTTAAGCCTAACGGCAGAAAACATTGCGCTCTCCGCAGGTATGATGTTTGCTTTTGGTCTTGGCACTGTGCCTGCAATGATGCTTGTACCCATAGTGTTAAAATCTGCAACACCCACAACACGTGGCTGGGTGCTTAAAATCGCCGCCATACTTTTAATTCTACTTGGTGTCTTCACCATGATTCGCGGCGGCTCATTGATGCATTCCCTACATGATATGAAAAACATGGAAGGCATGAATCACGATACCATGAACCATAACATGCCGCACCATATGCAAAACATGCACAGGGAACAAAATCACATCAACCAAGATGATATGAATATGGATGACATGGATATGAAGCCATGAAAATAGCGGTCTATTAATATGTGGTGGGTTGGCTTGATTGAGCTGGGTTTATTTCTTCTTCTGGCTATCATCGTCGCCTGGGTATTCTTTAAGCCCGTAAAAAACAAAGATAAAAATAATGAGAAATAACATCATTCGTAATTGTTATAAAAACTGACTAAACTTGCACCGCGAAGTGGCTCGGGTGGTCGCGCTTCACCTTTTGGGTGTAACGAGGAAAGTCCGGGCTGCAAAGAGTAGGATGCTGGATAACTTCCAGTGAGGGAAACCTTAGGAAAGTGCCACAGAGACTAAACCGCCTAATCTTTTTTAGGTAAGGGTGAAAAGGTGCGGTAAGAGCGCACCGCTTTGTTTGGTGACAAATGAAGGCTTAGGTAAACCCCATCCGCAGCAAGACCAAATAGGGAGTCGTTAAGCGTTACTCGCGCGTGGCTTCGGGTAGGTTGCTTGAGGCTGCTGGCAACAGTATGCCCAGATGAATGATCATCACTTCTTATGTTTAAGAAGTACAGAACCCGGCTTATAGAGCCACTTCGCACATTTTGACTTTAAGAGGGGAACACATGCTTAAACTGTTCAAAATTTTATCGAGTTTGGTTATTTTTATCTTATTGGCATTATTGGCCATACCATTCTTTGTTGATGTGAATGATTACAAACCTGAAATTAAACAAGCCGTATTTGATGCCACAGGTCGGCAGCTTGATATCGAACATATTAAACTATCCCTTTTCCCTTGGGTTGGTATCACTTTAAAAAATGCCCGCTTAGAAAATGCGCCTGAGTTTGAACAGCCTTATATGTTGAGCGTTAAGTCCATTGATGTGCAAGTGGAATTGATGCCCTTGTTTAACAAAGAAGTAGAAATTAAACGTTTTGAACTGGATACCCCTATCGTTTGGTTGACCCAGAAAGAAGATGGCCGCAACAACTGGAGCAGTGTATCGCAAACCTCTGCCCAAGCCGCAGTACAGAATCCACAGAGCCCTCCAACTGCCAACAGCACCGACACAGAAAACACACAAGCTCCGCAACAAAAAACGCCTGCACAAGCCAGCTCACTGCCACTGGCCTTCAAAGCTAAACTATTACAACTCAATCATGGGCAAATCATTTGGTCGGACAAAAGCAAAGGTGATATTCATCTCAATGATATCACACTCGCCATCACCGACTTACAACTCCAACAACCCATTACTTTGGATTTATCTGCCAAAGTGGGCAATGACAACATCAATATGCACGCCAAAGTTGGGCCCGTGCTTGATTTGGCCAAACTGGATTTGGCCAAACTACCCATCTTAGCACAGCTCACCAGTAACAAATTAAACCTCGCCCCATTTGCACCATGGTTGCCTCAACTCGAAGCCGAGCAAGAGCAGCAATTTGGTATGATGTCTGATACCAACCTAAACATGGATATTTCTGTAGAGCAACATGCCGATGCGATGATTTTAAGCACAGGTTCATTACAAATTCAAAATAAAAACACATTGAAAACATCATGGAAACTCAATAGCCATGCACTCAAATCTGTACAACTTCAAACATTCAAACTCGGCATTGATGATGTGGATGTCTTGTCCATGTCGGGAAAAATAAAAAGCCTGAAAAATCACCCTCGTTTTGAAGCAAGCATTGAAACAAGCAAACTCCAGCGCATTTGGCTCAATAAGTTTGTCCCATCTTTAGAAGAGCTCTACAAAAACCACCCTAAACCTTGGCAGAGCATTAAACTCGCAACCTTTATTGCCGGTGATGCAGACATCATTGAAATTCGTAACCTACAATTGGAAATGGATGATGAACCACTGCAAATCTCAGGCGATATTGCTTTAGGCAAAGCTCCAGACATTCAGCTTAGAATAACCACCAATGCATTGCATTTGGACCCTTGGATCCCCCAAGGTAATCATGACAAAACTGCTGCTCCGTCAACCCAAGCAACACCGCCTACCTCGGCAAATGGTACAGCAACTGAACAAACCAGCACATCACAGCCCGTGCCAAGCACAATACCCGAAGAGATTGAGCCTGATCTCACCTTTCTTAAATCGTGGTATCTTTCTGTGCAGCTTCATGCCAAAGCTATTCATGTGATGACACTGCAACTGGATCAACTGCGCATGACCCTAAGTGCTGAAAAAGGTGTGGTGCGTCTGAACCCATTAAGTTTTGCTATTGAAGATGGTAAGGTGACTGAAAACCTAACCCTTTATGCCAACCAATACCCTGTAACGTGGTCGGAATCCGTACGTATGACGGGTATTTCAGTGCAACCCATTCTCAAAGCAGTGGCTGATTTTGATCAACTCTCAGGTATCACCCAACTCAACACCGATTTAACAGGCAGTGGTTTGCTGCCCCATAATATTATCCGCAGCCTAAAGGGGCGTGGTAATTTTTTATTTGAAGATGGGCAATTTAAAGGTGTTGATATTGCCAAAAGCATTCGCAAACTCACCAAAGCTGAGCCTCAAGAACAAAGCAGCACTGACTTTGCGCAAATGCAAGGCAGCTTCAACATCAGTGATGCCATACTCACCAACAATGACTTGTATATGGCATCACCATTGTTCCGCCTAACAGGCAAAGGCAAACTTTTCCTAGAGCCATTGGCAATTGATTATCAGGTGCGACCACGTTTGATACAATCTCTGCAAGGGCAAGGTGGCGATGCCATCAAAAAAGGTGTGGTCGTGCCACTGCATATCAGTGGCCCCTTTGATAATTTGGACATTTCAGTCCAAATGGACAAAGCATCCGTTTTAGAAAGTGCTGCTGCCATCAACGCAGCTTCAGGCAATAAAATTGGTGGCGTTGGTGGGCAAATCCTCGACCAAGGGTTTGTCAAAACACGCGAAGAACAAAAGCAGAAATTAGCTGAAAAACTTGCGCTTGAAAAAGAAAAAGCCCGTGAAAAAGCACAGCAACAGGTAAAAGACAAACTTCAAAATGCATTCAAAGGTTTTAAATTCTAGGACTATCATGAACTCTTTTGAACACCTGCGACTACACCCTGAACGCCCTCAAATTCGTCATATTCGTCATGTTGCAGAAAAGCTTCAGGCTGGCTTTTTTGCTGTTGTACCCACAGAGACAACCTATGCTTTGATGGCCTTGCCCAGCGCCCTCAAAGCCCAAGAAAGCATTCGCAAACTGCGTAACCTTGATGAATCTCACTTGTGGTCGTTGGTTTGTGCTGATCTATCGCAAGCAGCACAATTTGTAAGCATCAATAATCCATCCCACCGCTTGCTCAAACATCATCTACCCGGCCCTTACACCTTCATTTTGCCTGCCAATTCAAAGTTACCCAAACGTGTGTTTGGCAAAAGAAAAGATGTCGGCATACGTATGCCCGACCACATCGTATGTCAGATGCTGCTCGAAACCTTAGCTCAACCTATGTTGGCCACATCAATGCAATTCCCTGATGACGATTTTATCGCCTCAGACCCTGATCTAATTGTTTCACGCATCAAACATCTACCTGCTATCTTTCTCGATGTGGGTTGGGGTGATGTTACACCAACAACAGTTGTTGATTTATGCGGCGATGCACCAGAAGTGCGGCGCAAGGGGCTTGGTGATTGGTTGTAGACACAAAGCTTTGAAGTTTGAGCCACATTGCATATAAAAAACTGCACTGTACATTTGGCATCCTTTTAAAACATGTTGCAT
>JAJFLD010000079.1 GCA_021772875.1 Ghiorsea sp.
TTAATGATACTATCGCCTATAATATTTTGTATGGCTCACCAGACAAAAGCCAAGAAGATGTGATTGAAGTGGCAAAGTTGGCGCGTATTCATGATTTTATCCAAGCCTTGCCCCAAGGTAATGATACCACAGTGGGTGAACGTGGTTTGAAATTATCAGGTGGTGAAAAGCAACGTGTTGCCATTGCCAGAACCATACTTAAAAACCCAAGCATTTTACTCTTTGATGAAGCGACTTCCGCCCTTGATTCCAATACGGAAAAAGAAATCCAAGAATCCCTGCGCCTTGTTGCTAAAGGCAGAACCACCTTGGTGATTGCACATCGCCTTTCAACCATCGTAGATGTGGATGAAATTTTGGTGTTAAAAGATGGGGAAATCGTCGAAAAAGGCAACCACAGAGACTTGCTAGCCTTAAAAGGCGAATACGCCCAAATGTGGCAACGCCAGCAACAAGCCAGAACCTACGAAGAGAAATTGCATGAAGTTTTGGATGAGCATCTTTAAAGTGTCAGTTGAGCAGCTAGTGGCAAAGGTGAGTAGGCTGGTGCTATTTATTTGCCATGAATGTATTCTTCATCATTAAAGGTTGTTAGCCACGAAGGAATATAACAGACTAAACCAGCTACAATCCAAGTGCTAATAACAGCTTCCATGCCACCCATGAGTGCAAGCACGAGAGTGAAATCTTGGTAAATTTGGAAGGATGGATAACTCGACCAGAGCAGTAAACTTATTGTCAGTGCAGCATCCACTGCCCACATGCACAGCAAATCACCAAAACCTACTTTGGCAAAATAGACAGGTATGATTCTAGGGAATTTGTAATAAAAAAGAAGATGAATGGCAGAGGCAACGGCAACAGGTAACAAGACACAGGTGGTGATGTTGAAGCCCAGCGTAGTATAATCACCCATATGCAGGGTGACGAGCAGAAAGACATGGATGGCAGATAACACCACAATAGCTGTCCAAGGGCCCACCATCATCACCGTTAACATCACGCCCAGCCAATGCACAGCCATGCCAGGATTGACATTGGCTTGAAGCATATACAAACCACAAAGGGCTGAAAATATGGTAGCAACTTGTAAACCTTCTGAAAAACCAGACCAAAAACGTGTTTCAGTGCGCCAAATGGCAATCAACACCAAAATCGTTGCGAAGATATCACATATTATAAGGATATAATCAGGTAGAAAAGCAGCTGGCATATGCATGATTTAATGACCCATGCGATTTATTGTAGAGCAGCTTTCACTTGTGCAGATACTTTGCCCATATCGGCATTGCCAGCAGCTTTAGGGCGAACAATGCCCATCACTGTGCCCATATCTTTCATGGATGTTGCACCAGCTTGGGCTACTGCATCGGCAACCAATTGCTTGATTTCAGCATCCGACATTTGCACAGGCATATATACTTCCAACACGGCAATCTCAGCATTTTCCTTTTCAGCCAGTTCTGGGCGATTGGCATCGGTATATTGGGTTGCAGAGTCTTTGCGCTGTTTGATGAGTTTACTAATCACAGCAATCACATCCGTGTCGCTAGCTTCTTTTCGTAATTCGATTTCTTTATCTTTAATGGCGGCACGTAACATGCGAATAGCACCGAGAGCGAGGCTGTCTTTGGCACGCATGGCAGCTTTCATATCATCTGTAATTCGTTGGCTAAGCATTCTATTTATCACCTTTGTTGCGTTGATTAAATGGTTTATATCAGAGGGGTTATGTTAGGATGCATTGAAAGGCTTGCAAGGAAAATTGAAAATTCAGGTTGAACATGAGCAATAACATTAAAAATAAAGGCGGTTAATTTTAATGTTATCTTTAAATCTTATGGTTATGCTACGCCACCATGTCATTTATTAATAAAACATTTAAACCCATTTTGACCCGACTAGGCTCTATGCCAGTTGCTATTTTATTGCTTGTTTTGCTGGCTGTTGCTTCGGTGATTGGCACCGTCTTAAAACAAAACCAAGATCAGGCTGATTATCTGCATCAGTTTGGCCCAACTTGGTACTGGACATTCCGCTCTTTAGGGTTGTTTGATATGTACCATACGTGGTGGTTTATTGCCATCCTGGCTTTGTTGATGTTTTCATTGGCGGCTTGTTTGTTGCGCAATGTACCGCGGTTTATCAAAGAAATGAAAAGCCGGAAAGGCACATTATCTGATAGCGCCCGCAAACACATGGAACATAAGTTTGATTTAAACTTGGATAATAAGGCAAAAGCCATTGCCACCATCAAAGCATCCTTACCAGACTGGAAATGGATGGAAACCAAAGTGCAGCAAGCTGATGGCGAAGTTTTATGGTTGCGCGGTGATAAAGGCCGCTTCCACAAAATGGGTTATATCGTAGTGCATACTGCCATGTTGATTATTTTGATTGGTGGTTGGATGAGTGTGCAGTTTGGGTTTCGCGGTAATATGGCAGTGCCTGAGAATGCAAAAGAGAGTGAAATTTCATTCCTTAAAGGTACGGGCATTGAATATTTAAAAATGCCTTTTGAAATACGCTGTGATGATTTTAGCGTTAACTTTTTCTCCACTGGCGCACCTTCTGAATTCCGTAGTACCTTAACTATTCTTGAAGATGGTAAAGAAATGATGACTTCTGACATCATTGTGAATGAACCTTTGTATTATAAAGGTGTTCGTATTTATCAAGCATCATTTGGTGATGGTGGTTCTATGGTTGATTTGAACCTATTTCGTTTAACCAAAAAGGGTAACTTGGACACAGTTAAGGGTCAGATTTACACCACCTTTGAAGACCCTTATTCAGACGCAAGTTTGGAATTGAAAGATTTCCGCCCATACAATATTGAAAACATGGCAGAAGCGGGGAAACCTAAAGACTTTAAAGATATGGGGCCGTCAGTTGATTTTGTGATTCGAGGCAAAGGTTTACAGCCTGTATTGGTGCGTAGCTTTATGGAGCCATTTATCATTGATGATCAAAACCAAGGCACCATCATGATGATTTCAAAATCAGGCGATACCCGTGATTTTGAATCGTATTCTTTAGGGCTAGATTTTTCAGATCCTAAAGAATGGCAATTGTTCCAAGCTTTTGTGCATCGATTACCAACTGATGATAAAGCCACGCAACAAGACAACTTGGATGCTTTCCGCGCAGCTTTGGATGAAGTGTATCCAGATGAGCGCCCAGCGAATTTACCGATGTTGGGTAACCGTGTGATTCAAGCCTTGAAGGTATTGCCTGATATGCCGTGGCCCTTTGTTCCTATCCTGAAAGATTACGATCAAAAATATTATACAGGCTTACAAGTGGCTAAAGACCCAGGCATGGATGTGGTTTGGATAGGCAGTGGGTTGTTGGTATTTGGTTTATGTATTATGTTTTATGTCGCACATCGTAAAGTTTGGATTAAGGTTTCAGATGTGCAAGATGGTGTTGCTTTGCAAGTGACTGGCCTGAGTAACCGTAATCCGATTGCCTTTGAGCAAGAGTTCGAAGATTTAGAAGCACAAATCAAAACGGCGTATGAACAGAGAAATGAACAAGGAGCTAGTATATGACAGCAATAACGTTAGACGCAAATAGTAAGTTCTCCATTTTTGAGGGACGAACAGCACATGTTCGTTGTTGGACATACCTGGGTATGATGGTTGGCATGGCTGCTATGGCGATGTTTGCTGGTGATGGTTATGTTGAAGATAGTTATATTTTCCAACTCTTTAGTTTAGAAGGCGCAAAATGGATGGCTGGTGGCGGTGTTGTTGGTATGGCATATGGCTTTACAACATCTAAAGATAAGTTCCGTGCATTTCGTTTTTCTGAAATTTTAGTGCCTTGGATTGATGGCGCAGTGTTGATGATTGCATTGATGGGTTTATATACATTATTTGAACCTAGCCAAGCTATGATTTCTTATAAAGATCAGTCTAATTTATTCTCAGGCCGCGTGGTCATGACGATGAATGTGATGTTGTTATTTTCGGCACTTTGTTATGTTTCTTATTTGTTTGCACCGGCTTCGTTTATTGGTAAATTAGGCACCATCACAGCATGGATTGGTGTGTATGCTGGTGGTTCAGCATTGTTGTTGCGTTGGTATGAGTCTTATTTGTTGATGGGTGGTGATATTGGACATGCACCTGTTTCGAATTTGTATGAAGTATTTATTTTGTTGTTTTGCGTGATTTGTATTGTGTATTTAACACTAGAGAGTCGTCATCAAGCGCGTGCTTTGGGCGCATTTGTATTGCCTATCGTTTCAGCGGGTGTCTTCTTTGCCATTTGGTTGGAGTCGATTGGTCAAAGTGATATCAAACCACTTGTACCAGCATTGCAATCATATTGGATGAAAATCCATGTGCCTTTGAACTTTGTTGGTTATGGCTCGTTTGCAGTGGCATGTGCTGCAGGTGCCGCTTGGTTGGTGCGTAATAAAATTGAAGAACGCAATCCCAATGCAGCAATGTTGGCTGTGTTCCCTAGCTTAAAACAACTGGATCAACTTTCTTATAAAGCTGTAGCGATTGGTTTCCCTGCTTTCACTTTGGCTACAATTTTAGGTGCTGCTTGGGCTGCTGAAGCCTGGGGTGGTTATTGGTCTTGGGATCCAAAAGAAACATGGGCATTGATTGTATGGCTTGTGTTTGGTGCTTATTTACACGCGCGTTTCTCGCATGGTTTGCAAGGTAAAATCTTGGCTTGGTGGGCTGTGTTAGGTTTCCTAGTGACTATCTTCTGTTTCGTTGGTGTAAACATGTATTTATCAGGTTTGCATTCATACGGGCAACTTACTTAAAGCCACCTCAATATATTTTCATTCATTAGCATATGCCGTTGTTTTCTAAACCTATATTAGCTTTGGATACAGCGGCAGGTGCAAATGCTTGTTTGCTGCTACCCGATGGCACAAGTGCAGCAGCCACGATGAATACGCCACGTGCGCATTCGCGTGAATTGTTGCCTATGTTGCAGGGCTTGTTGGCTGGGCAAGGCCTTAGTTGGCAAGATATGGGCGGTTTTGCTGTGGGTATTGGCCCTGGTTCATTTACAGGTTTGCGAGTTGCTTGTGCAACCATTGCTGGCATCAATGCATCATTAAAACAACCTGTGTATAGCTTATCTTCTTTGGCCATCACCGCCAGACAAACGGATGCAACACAAGCATTTTGGGCGATTGAAGATGCACGTTCTGGTTTGGTTTATGCAGCCCAATACAAACAAGGGTATTGTTTGACAGCTCCAACATGTTTGACGTGGGAAACCTTTTCGTCTTTTGAACCATCTTATTATATTAGTCTGTCTGCCATTCCTGTTGCTTTGTTGAATTGGCAAGCGCTACCATTCAAATGTTCACGTGAGCAAGCATTGCTGGACATGGTGCAACAGCTTAAACCAGATGCTAAGCATGCTTTTTGGGTAGAACCTATGTATTTACAATTATCACAGGCAGAGAAGAATTTATCATGAGCCAGTTGCAACCTTTACGTGTCTTGTTTGTTTGCTTAGGCAATATTTGTCGCTCACCCTTGGCTGAAGTGGTGGTGAAAGCTGTTGCCGCAGAAAGAGGTGTAGCATCAAACTTTCACTTTGAATCTGCTGGCACAGGTGATTGGCATGTGGGTGGTGCAGCAGACAAACGCTCTGCGGCCAAAGCATTGCAGTATGGTTTAAATTTGGCACAGCATAGGGCTCAACAAATTTCACGGGATAATGTACAAGATTGGGATATATTTGTGGCTATGGATAGCGATAATAAAGCCAATTTAATAAACATGGGAGCTCAATCTCAGCAAGTGATGATGATGCGGGCTTTTGAAGCAACAGCACATGTGTTGGATGTACCTGATCCTTATTATGGTGGAGCAGATGGTTTTGAAGATGCCTATCAAATGTTAAAAGCCAATGCCTCAGGTTTACTTGATGCCTTGTTGCAACATCGTGGTGCTTCTCATGGCTAATCAAACATTAGCCGAGTTTATGGATCAGCGTTTGCAGCTGTTGCCCAAGTGGATAAAAAGCCATGATGCTATTTATTTGGGTTTGCTGGCCTTGGCTGTTGGTATTTTAGCTGGTTATGGCGCTTTGTTTATTCGTTTTGGTATTGAGTGGGTGAGCCGTATTTGGACGGGTGAAGCAAGCTGGTCTCAAGCTATAGAGCATGTCCATTGGTCAATCTTTTTGCTGGCACCTGTTTTGGGTGGTTTGATTGTTGGCTGGATCAATAATCGATGGCTGCCAGCTTCTGAAGAACGTATGATTCCAGGTGTGATTGAAGCACTGGCTGAGCGTGGTGGTAAAATCTCGGCCAAGAAAATGAGTGGTGAGTTTGTTGCCAACACTGTTTCAGTGGGTAGTGGCGCATCTATGGGTCGTGAGGCACCAACTGTTGCGCTTGGTGCATCTTTAGCCTCGTTGATTGGGCAGTGGTTTAAGCTCAATGAAAAACAAATGCGCACACTGATTGGTTGCGGCGTTGCAGGTGGCATTGCTGCATCGTTTAATGCACCTATTGCAGGGGTATTATTTGCCTTAGAAGTGATTCTGGCTGATTATGCTATTGCAACGTTCACGCCTATTGTGATGTCGGCAGTGATTGCAACTGTCATTACCCGTTCTGAGTTGGGTAATTTTCCCATGTTCACCATTCCAGAGTTTAGGCTTGTTTCCAGTTGGGAAATTCCAGCGTATGTTGGTTTAGGTATTTTTTGTGGTCTATTGGCAACACTTATCATTAAAGGTTTACCCATCTCACGCGCGCTTTTTGAAAAATATATCGAAAACCCCATGTTCAGACCAGCAATGGCAGGGCTTCTTTTGGGGTTGTGTGCTTTGGTGATTCCCGAGATTATGTCTTTAGGTTATGGCACTGTGGATGGTATTTTGCTGGAGAACGTTGGCACCAATATCTTAGGAAATTTAGTGCCGCTCGAAATGTTTTTGGCTGTACTGTTGGTGATGAAAATTTTAACCAGTGTGATTTGTTCAGGTGGTAAATTTGGTGGTGGTATGATTGGACCATCGGTGTTTGTTGGCGCCACAGCTGGGGCACTTTATGGCGGCATTGTGCATGGTATGTTTCCAACTTGGACAGAATCTTATGGTGCTTATGCGCTGGTGGCTTGTGGCGCCATGGTGGCGGCAACCATTCAAGCACCGATGAGCAGTATTTTGATGATATTTGAGCTCTCCAACGACTACCATATCATGGTGCCATTGATGACAGCATGTGTTGTAGCAGCCCTAACAAAACGTGCTTTTGGCAGCAGCTCTGTGCTGACAGAAATCTTAGAGGAAAAAGGGGTGGATACCGAATGGTCGTTAGAGCGATCGTGGATGCGGGCTGTGTCTGTGTCCAGCCTACCTTGGCGCTCCATCCCGTCCGTACATAGCTCAGTAAAACTGGAAGAGCTTAAAAGAGTTTATATTTCATCGGGTAAAGGTTGTGTCATTGTGGCAGATGATAATGGTGACATGGTTGGCATGGTGACATTTTCTGATTTGCAAACATTCCTACTTGATTCTGCACTGGATCAGGTGGTGATTGCTGCGGAAGTGGCCAATCAAAATGTGATGACGTTATCTGAAAACGATAGCCTGCTGGATGCCATTGATATACTTGACCAAGAAGCTTTTGAACAAATGCCTGTCACTTCCAAGCATAACCCTAAGAAAGTATTGGGTATTATTTCGCGAAATGCTGTGTTTTCTATGTACCATAAACTCATCGTTAAACATGGTGATGAAAGTGCTAAGAGTTGGTGATGGGGTTAAACACTGCACAACAAGCAGCCGTTGAAGCAAGCGATGGCCCGCAGCTTATTCTTGCAGGTGCTGGATCTGGAAAAACACGAACAGTTGTACATCGCATAGGTCATTTGATTGCAGAGCGAGGCATTGCTCCGCATCGTATTTTAGCTGTAACCTTCACCAATAAAGCAGCCAAAGAATTACAGCAACGTTTGTCGGATTTGATAGGTGATGGCAGTGGTGGTGTGATTTCAGGAACATTTCATTCCATCTCACTACGCTTTCTAAGACGTTACGCCGATGTTTTGGGTTACCCCAAAAGCTTTCAGGTGATTGATAGTGATGACCAAAAAACCTTGGTGAAACGTTTGCTAAAAGCCCGAAATATTTCATCAGATAGATTACATCCTCGTTTTCTCACCAGCTGGATTGAGCAACAAAAAAATGCAGGATTTTTACCTGAACAAGCTGAATCAATGTTGTGGAACGGGCTTGATTTGCGAGATTTGTATATCGCTTATCAAGATGATCTTAAACAACTCGAACGCATGGATTTTTCAGACTTGATTTTGAATTGTGTGCGCTTGCTGCGTGATTTCAAAGATGTGGGCACAGCAATGTTTACACGTTTTGACCATATTTTGGTGGATGAATACCAAGATACCAATCCTGTGCAACATGAGTGGTTGTGTTTGTTGGCCCAAGAGCACCAAAACATCACTGTGGTTGGTGATGATGATCAGAGTATTTATGGTTGGCGTGGTGCCGATGTGCGCCATATCTTAGATTTCGAGCGTGCTTGGCAGCATGCTCAGGTGCATAGGTTAGAAGAAAATTATCGCTCTACAGCGGCCATTTTGAAATTGGCGAACGCTATCATTTGTGTGAATGAAGATAGGCATGAGAAACAATTGCATGCCACCCGCGAAGATGGGCTCAAACCTGAGTTTCATGTGTGTGTAGATGAATATGCCGAGGCAAGGCATATGGCAAAGTTGTTTAACGAAAGGTATGCCACGGTGTTGTGGTCTCAAATGGCAGTGCTGTATCGCTCCAATCGTCAATCATTAGCTATTGAACAGATTTTCCGTGAAGAAGATATTCCGTATCGTATTGTGGGTGGCTTAAGCTTTTTTGCCCGCATGGAAATTAAAGATGCGCTAGCTTTTTGGGCATTACTTAACGATTGTGCTGATGGTATGCATGTCTTGCGTATTTGTAATAAACCCAAGCGAGGTATTGGTGCCAAAGGGCAAGAAACAATTGCTGCTTTGTTAAGCAGCAGTGGTCAACGGGTTGCCCAATGGCTGGCATCAACAGTACAAGCTACCAGCCAACCAGCACCATTAAAGAAATTATTACCTTTGTTGCAGCTTATCACCACATTACAGCCCCAAATCGAAGAGATTGCTGACAGAGGTTTGATGTTGCTTTTGGAGCGAAGTGGATACATCGATAGCTTGCAAGCTATGGGTGAAGTCGAGGCAGAATCGCGCATAGAAAATATTAAAACGCTACAAAGTTATATCGAATTATCCCTTGAATCAGGCATCACGCCGATTGAATTTATGGATAGAGCAGCCTTGATGCAAAGTGGTGAAGAAGACAATGAAGATAAGGATGCTGTATCTTTGATGAGCTTGCATCGGGCCAAAGGTTTGGAGTTTGATACAGTTGTTTTAGCAGGCATAGAAGATGGTATGTTGCCTCATCAACGTGCTTTGGATGAAGGCGAAGTGGGCATCGCTGAAGAGCGGCGTTTGTTGTATGTGGGTGTGACCAGAGCAGAAAATATTTTGCATTTAACATCAGCACGCCTGCGCAGAATTTTTGGTGATATGACCTATCCCATGCCAAGTCGCTTTATTGCAAATTTAAGTGATGATGTATTGTTTAAATCAGAAACCATGAAACAGCCAACGGTGTACAGCAATTCACAACCTTCATTAGCTTCGCAAAATATAGCTGTGGGTTGCAGCGTAAAACATCCAAGTTTTGGTCAGGGTATTATTGTGGATTTAGAAGGTGCGGGTGATGCTGTGCGTGTCTCCATTGAATTTGAGGCATCGGGTACCAAACGTTTGATGTTAAAGTATGCCGCACTGACGGTGATTTAATATCTTTGCTTTCCTTATGTTGGATGCAACCTACAATGCGCAACAATTCACCCCTTTAGGAGTACCATTATGGACATCAGTAAAATTCCAGCAGGCATAAATGCCCCTGATGAAATCAATGTTTTGATTGAAGTTTCTCAACATGCAGACCCTATCAAATATGAATTTGATAAAGCATCAGGCGCAATTTTTGTGGATAGGTTTATGCATACAGCCATGCATTATCCATGCAATTATGGTTTTGTGCCTAACACGTTGTCAGAAGATGGTGATCCAGTAGATGTTTTGGTGGTTTCAAATTTTGCCTTGATTCCAGGTTGCGTTATCACTTGTCGCCCTGTGGCAGTGTTGCAAATGGAAGATGAAGCAGGCATGGACGCAAAAATCTTAGCCGTGCCTATCTCAAAATTAAAACCTGTGTACGACCATGTGCAAGGCCCTGAAGATTTGCCAAAGTTTTTACTCGATCAAATCGCACATTTCTTTGAACATTATAAAGATTTGGAACCCAAAAAATGGGTGAAAGTGACAGGTTGGGCAGATGCCGCAGCAGCTAAAAAAGAGGTCGTAGATTCTATCGCCCGTTTTACGGCATAATTAAAGCTGATTTTATTTTAAAAAGACTCCGCGAAAGTGGGGTCTTTTTTTGTTTGGATTTTATATGAAATAACATCACTTGTGAGGCAAGGTTTAGATGGTGTAATCTGCCCAAAATTCTGTGCCATTACCCATTTGATGGATGCGATGCATAAGCATATCCAATGCTTCGGGATGTTCGGCGAAGTTGATGCGGTCGGTTTGTACGACCAATAAAGGTGTTTCTTGGTAGTGGAAAAAGAATTGATCAAAGGTGTCGGTTACTTGTTTGAGGTAATCCAAGTTGATGCCTTGTTCCATGCTACGATTGCGTTTTTGCACACGTTGCAAAGCGATTTCAGGCGATGATTGCAGGTATATCACCATGTCTGGTTTGGGTAAATTGATAGCAATGATTTGTGCCACTTGGTCGTACAATACAAACTCTTCATCGGAGAGATTGGTCAGGGCAAATAATCTATCTTTGGCAAATAAATAATCACTGATCACCATGGATTGAAACAAGTCTTGTTGAATCAAGGATTGCCATTGTTTGAGGCGTGAGAAGAGAAAGGATAATTGCACGGATAACCCGTGGCGTTCAGGGTCTTGATAAAAGAGTTCGAGAAAGGGATTTTCTTCAGGGGCTTCTAGCAATAGGTGAGCATTGAACTTCTTGGCTAAACCTTGGGCGAGCGTTGTTTTCCCGACACCAATACCGCCCTCAATAGCGATATGCGTCAAATTTAGGGTTGGCGTTGCCATATTTCTCCTTCAAATAAGGGCTGACCTTTTTGGGTCAATGCTTCAATCATGGTTTGCACGTTTGTGCCCAGTTTAGGGTGTGTCCAATTGGGGTCAATGTCTGCTAGAGGTAACAATACAAATAAACGATCTTGGATGTGAGGATGAGGCAGCATTAAAGTGGTTGTATCTGAGATGGCATTTTCATAATCAAGCAGGTCTAGGTCTAGGGTGCGTGAGCCCCAATGCTCTTTCCGCTCTCTGCCGTGTGCAGCTTCAATGCGGTGTAGCTCTTGCAATAAATCATAAGCTGCTAAGGTGCTGACCACATGCATGACTGCATTGAGGTAATCAGGCTGTGGTTTACCATCCACCAAGGGGCCAATGGCAGGGGTGCTATAAAGTTTTGATTTGCTGATGATATGGCAGGTTTGGCTAAGCATATCACAAGCAGTATCAAAGCTGTCGCGTAC
>JAJFLD010000080.1 GCA_021772875.1 Ghiorsea sp.
TGGGTTTTGTGCATCCTGTGCATGAAGGTATGCTTGAAGAATTGGCTGTGGCTAAAGATGCACGTGGCAACGTTGCCGCCAACACCAATGATTACCAAACAAGCTTGGATAAAGTATTTACCGCTGGTGATATGCGCAGTGGTCAATCTTTGGTTGTTCGCGCCATTTATGAAGGTCGCCAAGCTGCACGTGCAGTGGATGAATTTTTAATGGGTTCATCGGGTTTACCTCGCTAACATCATCAACAATGCATAAACAAAAAACAAAAAGACCGCTTCAATAGCGGTCTTTTTTTATCTTATTTTTGAGCAGCTAAAAATACCTAAAAACGCGAAACCCAAGTATCCACACATGCAGCAATTTCACCATAAACACGGCGAAAAGTTTCTTCTGAACGATTCATAGGGTCATCTATCGTTTTGCCACCGCAAGGTTGTGATAAAAGCATAACTTTACCGACATGCTCTGGCCGTTTTTTCATCAAATGCACCCGTTGATCTGGCTCCATCACCAAAACCAGCCCTGCCCTATCCATATCTGGTGCCAATAAAGCTTGTGACATATGTGTCGTCATATCAACACCAAATTCCAAGCCAATCTTCAAACCCTTCTCTGGCACTTTTTTGCCTTGCATCAAAAGCAAACCTCGGCTGTACACTTCGCCTTCAATGCCTTTCTCTTCAAGCTGTTTGCGCAAATAAAATTCCGCAAAAGGGCTGCGACAAATATTTCCCGCACAAACCATCATAATGGGTGTTGGCATAAACATGATTTAATCCTCTTTCCAAAGCACATCACCAGCGCTCTCTTTAGCAATGCGCTGGAGCAGCTGTTTGTGTCGTTCTAAATCTTCTGTCGATACTTGAGGTGAAGGTCTACGCATAATGGTTGCTGTTTCGCGCTGCTCTGTCTGCCTAAGCATAGCAGAAGGCAACTGCACATATTCTGATGCAGGTTTTACGCCTGTATCCATACCAAGGGAGAACTGACGCCCACCAGTCATGGCCAAATACACTTCACCCAATAATTCCGAGTCCAACAAAGCGCCATGCAGCTCTCTATGCCCACGGTTGACTTCAAAACGATCACACAAGGCATTCAAATTATTTCGTTGGCGTGGAAACTGTTTTTTCGCCAACGCCAAAGTATCAATCACTGGAATATCATGGATGTTGGGCATGCCGCAATCTTCGAGTTCATTCATAATAAAACCCAAATCAAAAGGCGCATTATGAATAACGAGCGTGCCTCCCTCGATAAAGTCTAAAAACGCTTGCGCAATTGCCTGAAATTTTGGCTCATCTTTAACACGTTTATCATCAATGCCATGAATACGCACCACTTCAGCCGGGATAGGTCGGCCAGGGTTTATAAATTGATGAAATGTTCTGGTTTGGCTCATATCTCGATTGCAGACTTCAACTGCACCGATTTCAACCATTTTATCGCCATTTTGTGGTGATAAACCTGTTGTTTCTGTGTCCAACATAATCAACCGCATCTTAAGCTCTCCAACTATTCATCAATTGCCAAACCACTTGCTCGGAAGCGAAAATAAATCTTCTAATAATCCTGAACGTGGCAAACCTGCCTCTTCAGGAGAAACTTCATCCACCTCTGCATCTGAAGCCAGCCCATGGATATGATAAACCTTTCTCAAGAAACTTTTATCTTGGCCTGTTAACACTGTGCCCAACAACGGGATATGGCCAACAATAGCTTCGATATTTTGCCAAGGTCGCGCCACCAATAAAACATCCATTTTACCTGTTGCAAGATCCACCTTGCCTTTGCCACCTGCATCCAGCGCCGATGATAGAAAAGCCAACTCTTTTATGTTTAAAATATTAGCATCAAAATCAGCTTCAATTTGCATCTTATCGTAAGAAAGTCCTTTGGATATCACGTCACCACGCTGAAATATCAGGTATTTTGGTAAATCCACCAAACTGATGGCCGCCAAAAGATGGGTAAGTGTGCCACCTTCCATGATTCTACCCTTATCAACACGAAGCCTGAAATCACCTTTCATTTTTCGCCACCAAGGCTCTCCATCTTTAAATTCCCCTTGCCCCAGAAACAATGCAGTTATCTCACCATCTTGAAACAATTGATCAAGCTCGGCTTGGCGCATTAATGTGCCAAACTGACCATCCATCAAAGCCATGCCCTGCCATTTGAGTGAGCCGTCTTTTTGAGCTATGACTGTGCCTGATGCTTGTAAAGTTTGATCCGACCCTTGAGCTTTGAGCAAGTGCAAATCATATTTCCCCGTATGATTAATTGAAAAGTTTGCACTTAAATTTTTAAGTTTAAGGTCACCTGAGATGAGTTGTTGAGCCGTTATTTCACCTACACTTTCACGGTCTGAGGAAAATTTCAAATGGACATGCTCAGCATAACTTTTTTCCCATTCAACGCGTTTCACATCCGCAAACACACTCCATGGGCGTGTAAAACTATCTGATCCGCCACGTGATTTTAAGTATTGGGTAAATAAAGGTTGATCAATAAAGTCTGCTTTGGCTTCTATGCCCCAAGCAAAAGATGTATTGAATGGCACCAACACCCGAAATGCCCCACGCAAAGCAGGCGTATTCACATCATGGAAGGTGAAATCTACCTTATCTTTGTCGACATCTATCTCAGACTCAAAAGATAACTGTGGATGTGTTGAACTGAACTGACTCACCTGAAAAGGTAAAAGGTCTGGCCCCGTTGATTTTCCTTTAAAAGCAAACGATATGTTTTCCGCTGTCGTTTTCTTATACCCTGCGAAGTTTTGCCATCTTGCCTTGGTAAGATTCAAATCATCAAACCAAACACCTCGCTCATAATTGATATTCACTTGTGCCTCACCTTTTGGCTCAACAATAGGCAAAGAAATTTGATCTGTAAGTTTGGCAAGCGGAGCATTCCCGCTCAAATGCAGCGTTTGTAATGGCCATACTTTGTCGTTGTTCAAAACCATCGATACTTCGCCTTTTAACCAAGGCGAGTTCACTTTCAAATGTTTCAAATCAATACCGTGTTTAAAATCCCAAACAGCAACACCTTTTATCACAGAGATTGGAATACCTTTGGGTTTAAGCAACCAAGGTTTTTGAGCAGGTTCTAAATGAATAATTGTCTTATCTGGTTCCGTCTTTCTTGCATTCCATGCCATTTCCAAGCGAGCACTCGCTGGGGCTTGCCCCCAATGCAAGGCCTTTGCTGATTCAGGGTCTAACCAATGATGCAATTTGCCCACATCAACATGCCCTTTAGCATGTACATCCATGATTAAAGTATGCCATGTAATCTTATAGTCACCAGACACCGAACCCATGTCTTTATTCAGCTCAGCTTTGGACACCTTAGCTTGCAACTGGTTTTCATCAATTTCCACATCGGCATAAGCATGATAAAGAGAATCACCTGCCAATCCTAAAGAAATATCGGCATCCATGGCTTTGGTTGTAACATGGTAAGTCATATCCATAATATCTTGATGATTTGGCGTAGATATGAGTGGTGTTGCCCAATGCAAATCCAGCTCTGCGCGCACATCTTTGAGCCGCCCATAATGCATGCTATTCAACCAATCATGCCATTCTTCATCACCCAGCATCCAAAGCCACGACCACAGCATTGGCATGGTTGTGCTCCCATCCAAAGCATCAATATGCAAAGAATCATTCAACCACTTAAGCTTAAAATCACCAAAATTATCCCCATCCTGCCAATGTAAATCATGGGCTTGAAACGAAGCTAAACTCACCGCATCAGTAGCTTTGAATTGTATCGTTCCTTGGGCATCCAATTGATGAAAAGGCAGCTTAAAATGGATCTCATCTATGGCAACCAATCCCTTGTCTGCGCGCGTTTTTAACTGCCAAGCCCAAGTTGTGTCGCTGTCGTCTTGTATGTTTAAATCAAGTGTTTTAAGACCGTTGACATAAACACGCCATGATTTTGGAAGACCTGAAAAATCAGTCATCTTTAGACGCAAAAGTGTTGGCCGTTGATGAACGTCCAAAGCGGCATACAAATCAACACCATCGGATTTGAAGAAAACATGTGTCGCATAAGGCAATACCGATGCGTTCACATGCTCAAAAACTTGTTCTTCCTGTTTGTATATCCATGATATACGAACATCACTCAACACTGTCAGCACGTCAACGGGTTGGCTTTTCTGCTTACGTTCCGCATCAAAATCAAATACTAAGTTGCCACCACTGATGTGAAGCTCTGGGGCAAAACTGCCGCGAAAGAAATGGAATATCGAATACGATAATTTAATCTGTGATTTCTGAATAGAAAGCCTATCGGCATCAATATTCACTTCACCAAGACTAATCACTGGCCCTGAATCCCAGCTGATTTTCACCGTTGAAACATCAACTTTTTTTGCTGATAAATTTGCTTTAAGCTTTTGCTCAACATAATGCTCAAAAAAACCAACATCAGGGGAATAGTAAAACACTGATATAAAACCGATAATTGCAAGCGTTACCAACATCAAAGCAATGCGGCAGCCACGAAAGAGACAAAATTTAAACACTGACTTCCTAGAAAAGAATAGAACTAAATAACTTTAAAACAGCTCTAGCCTTGTGCTTTCAACCTCTCAACTTTCTTTTTCAAAGTAGCAGTCAAACCTGCAATACCTTGATCATCTAGAATAGATTTAAAATCTCTTCTGAAAGTTGTAATCATGCTTATGCCTTCAATTTTAATATCATAAACTTGCCAGCCGGTTGGTGTTTGGTACAAACGATATTCCATCGGTGTCGATTTATTGGCATCAATCACTTCGCCTTTCACACGTGCTTTATCCGCTCTCAACTCCGCATCATCAAACTCAACCTTTTGCCCATGATACGCTGATAACTGATTACCATATGAATACTCTAAGACTTGGCGGAATAAGTCAGTGAATGATGCTTGCTCTTTTTTGCTCATATCATTCCATGGTCTACCCACACTGCGCCGTGCCATTTCTGCATAGTCAAACTTACCTGCCACAACTTTTCGAATGCCTTCTCTATCAGCCTCATCGATTGTTGTTTTGTCTGCCCTTGCTTCAAGTACATTAATAATGGCTTGTATGGTTGAAGACACCACTTGTTTTGGCGTCTGTTCTGCAGCACCTGCTTGCAAAACCATAAGGCTAGAAACAAGAAAGCTTAAAACTATCGTTTTTATGGTCACATTCATTTCGCTTCTCCACTAAAAATGTATTTACTGATCAAATCTTCGATATTGATAGCAGATTCCGTATCATCAAACTCATCACCTGCAGCTAAATACTCTTCTTCTGAACCTTGATTAACACGCACAAATTTTTCGCCAATCAATCCCTTCGTTCGGATAGATGCTGTTGCATCTTTTGCAATCAACACACCTTCATTGATGCTAAGTATCATTTTTGCTTGTTCATTATTTTTAAGCGTCACGCTTCTTACTTGGCCAATGGTAACACCTGCCAGCGATACATCGCTGCCTTCGCGCACACCACCTGCATCATTAAAAGTTGCCACAAGTTTATAGCCTTGATTGGTCAAACCACCCACGCCGCCAAGCTCTACAGCTAACCATGTGATACACAAAATGCCAAGGAGTACAAACACGCCCACAACCATCTCTATCTTTTTATATCCTTCCATGTTTTAAACTCTCCTAAAGAAAAAATGATGTGATAATGTAATCAAGGATCAACACCATCACTGAGCATAACATCACTGCTTGGGTCGTTGCTTTTGCAACCCCTTCTGTTGTTGGTTTTGCGCGCTGGCCCATATATGTACAAATAATACCAACCAAAAGACCAAAACATATAGATTTGGTTAAACCCGCATTGATATCTCGCATATCAATTTTATCAATGGTTTCACCAATATAAACGCCACCGTTCACACCCAACATGTCCACACCAATCAAATATCCCGCAAACAAACCGACTACATCAAAAATAGCCACTAACAAAGGTAGTGATAAGGCACAAGCAATGATACGCGTTAACATCACACGAGCTTGGGGATTCACTGCCATCATTTCCAGTGCATCCATTTGTTCTGTAACACGCATAATACCAATTTCTGCTGTAATACTTGAGCCTGCACGCCCGACAAACATCAACGCGGCCAACACTGGACCCAGTTCTCGAATGATCGATAACGCAACAGCAGGACCCAATAAAGATTCTGTGCCTACTTTGACCAGCATGTGATAACCCTGTAATGCCAAGACCATGCCTGTAAATGCGCCAGTAATGATAATAATAATGAGTGAGCCAACACCTATGGCATACATTTGTAACACAAAATGTTTGCCTTGCCATGGCCTAGCGAACAACAAACGTAATGTTGCCAAAGCAAATAAAGTGGCATCACCAAGCTTAGCAACACCTTGCATTGTGGTGCGACCAACTTCTCCAATCCATTGTAAACCAGCCGTCATCAGCGCATCCTCACACAACCAGGTTTGTGCATCAAATCATCAATGTATGCTGTTTGACTACGCGAAAAAGGAATCGGGCCATTAGGCCGACCCTCAATAAACTGCTGCACACGTGGATCATCACTGGTTTTGATACTGTTGGGTTTGCCTTCAGCAATAATTTGACCCTGCCATAATAAAATAACGTGATCAGCAATGCTTAAACCTGCCTTTACATCATGGGTAACCACCACTGATGTCATCCTAGCTTTGGTGGTTGTTTCGTGAATCAGCGAGCTAACAACCCCCGCAGAAATGGGATCAAGACCAGAGGTTGGTTCATCAAAAAACACAACTTCTGGATCCATGGCCAGCGCTCGAGCAAATGCAACACGTTTGGCCATGCCTCCTGAAAGCTGGGAAGGCATCATGTATTCAAAGCCACGAAGCCCCACTTGCTCAAGCTTCATCGTAACCATGGTTTGAATCACTGATTCATCTAATTTTGTATGTTCATGCAGTGGAAATGCAACATTTTCAAATACCGTTAACGAGTTTAACAATGCCGAATATTGAAAGACCATGCCTACACGCATTCTAAGTTCATACAGTCGTTTTCGGCTCACCTTCGCCAAGTCTTCACCTGCAAACAAAATGGACCCTGAGGTTGGCGCTTCCAAACCAGCAAGCAAACGCAAAAGCGTTGTTTTGCCTGAGCCTGAGCCACCCATAATAACGGTGACCTCATTTTTCCGGACATGCAGATTGATACCATCCACTGCCTTAACGTCACCAAAGTATTGGCATAATGATTCTGTTTTAAGCACAACGTTTCCTAATCATGGGCAGAATATAGACTTTAATACCCTAGAGGTACAACTTAAAAATTTCAACATTAGGCATTTACGCTCGCATTTGCTTTCTTTTAAGCCCACACTATATTGCGCTAGCTTATCATGCGCGGTTAGCTCAGCTGGATAGAGCGTCGGCCTCCGAAGCCGAAGGTCACAGGTTCGACTCCTGTACCGCGCACCAGTTTGTTACAACCAACACGAAAAATAGCCTGCTAGCACCTAAATCAATCCCCCTTAGTCAGCGATACAGCCGTAGCCTTTGGTGCACTCTTGTAAAATGTGAGTCTGTGACCTGTACATTTTGCTTACAGCCTTTTACAAACCCACCACCGAGACCTGCGTCATAGTTGTACTATCAAGATATTGCACCTGTGAAGAACCCTGAGCATTGCTACCAAGAACTCCAATCTCAGATGAACCATTTGCATTCAGGTCAGGTGATATAAGAAGACGCTTTGGCGAAAAGGCTGCATTATAATTGAGCCTTGGCGTGACTGCCCCTGTTAACGCATCCTTCTTATAAACAAATACACTTCCCAACGTCGTATCATTAACTAAGAAACCTATCTCTGGAACACCATTTCCGTTCAAATCATGAATAACACCTAAATCATGGATTACATAACGGGATGGCACAGCCATGCTCATAAGGCTTACCTGACTGTAAATATCAGTGACCATTATCTGCTGATTACCATTACTGGCTAAACCCACCATCGCAAACTCTGGAGCACCATTGCCATTCACATCAGGAACTATTGTGAACTTCGTGCCTGGAAAACCCGCTGGATACATCACTGTAGACACAACCTGCTGAGTAGAAACATCGCGGAATTGAATGCCTGATGCAGCTTTGTTCGTGGTTTCAAGCAAAGCTCCAACCTCAGGAAAGCCATTGCCACTTATATCCGCAATAACAACAGCATCAACAGGAACATACCTGTTACCAAAAGATACATTACTCAATATGGCGCCTGTTAAACCATCCTTGATCATGAAGGATACATTTCCAGCTGTATCAGCAACAAGCACTCCGATTTCACTGAAAATATTGCCATTCATATCAGGCACAACATTCAAGGAATACGATGTTAGCCCCACCGCACCAAAAGCAATGGTGTTAATCAAAGCCCCTGTTGAGGAATCACGAATTTCCACACTAACCGCGCCAGCTGCTGTCTCCAGACCAACCACCAACTCTTCGCGGCCATTGCCATCTATGTCGGCTGCCGTGGCCAAACGGGCAGAGGCAATGTTTGGACTAAACAGGACAGTGCTCTGTAAAGCACCCGTTGCTGAGTCTTTCACCACCACCTTCAACTCATTAGCATAAGAATCATGGATCAGTGAGGCTATAGAGCTCTTCTGACCCGATGCTGT
>JAJFLD010000009.1 GCA_021772875.1 Ghiorsea sp.
TGAGCATCCAAACCAAAGAAGCCATTGCGGCAAAACTAAATATGTTTTCACATCACTTTTCAACCAAAGTAGCTGTATAAGCCATGCCACGCCCCATAAGAAGAAAACACCGCTTAGGAGTAATACCAACTCATACTCAAAAGAAAGTGCATCTGTAAGTGCAACAGTGAACAAAACCGCTGCAACCAATAGCAAATCAACAGCTAACATTTGAAATGCGCACATCGCCTGCTTCCAAGTACGCAATAATTTTTTACCTTCTTCCCATTCACCCTGTATAGAAGGTGAAAGCTCTGCAGTTTCTTTTGTACCACCAAAAAGATGAGCGACAAATGCAAGCAACGTAAGACAAGCAACTATAAGTACTAAAATATTCATAGGTTCTCCTCTTTTCTAATCCTTAGATTGTTCCAAACTTGCCATGTACCCATGGCGTAACACAGCCCATAAATCATACATACAAAAGAACTCCAAACCACAAACGCACTCACATGTTCAGGCCAAAACAACCAAAGTGGGACAAGCCCAAAACCTCGAACAAGATAAATAGCAGCGATAGTGAATAATATAGGTCTGATTAATGGCAACCGCTTAAATAGCCCTGCTCCTGAAAAGGCATATAATGCCCAAGAAAAAAGAACTGCTGCAATGCCTAAAGTTAGTAATTTTGGATAAATTGCTCCGGCTTCATCCATAGCAGCAAGCTCTTCACCTGCGCCAAAAAAACGATACCAATCACCCCCGCCCAAAACAATAGCAACATGCAGAAGCGATGCGATAATACTAAGCACACCACCCACAATCAGAAATATATTTGTTTTATACATGGACTCCTCCTTGAAAATACGGTTGCAGCAGTTGACCCATCATTTGCGCCCCCAGCTTGATATTTTTTTCCGAGCTCTCTTGGCCTGTTACCTCAAGGTATGGCAACCAAAAAAGAGCCATGAATAAAATAGTTTGTGATAAAAAATCGTTAGTTTGCTGCTGCATAGGCTTGAGCACACCGTGTTTCCCCATTTGTTCTAAAAACACGGATATTTCACCACAACGTTGCTGTAGAACTGGAATACATATTGCCTTAAATGCTGCGTCTGCATGAAACAGAGAAACAAGCTCCCTATGCAAAAACCTATATTTCCATGTGTTGGCAAATGTTCGTTCTGTCTGCTCAGCAAAAGAAAAGGTGTGCGTTTCACTTTGTTCATCCCAAGACCCAATCATCAATTCAAGCAGCGCTAAAATAATATGCGCTTTGTTTGCATAGTGGTAATAAAGGTTCCCTGGGCTCATGTTGCAAACTTTCGCAATATGGTTGGTGCTAATTACCTTTGTCCCTTTATCGTTAAACAAATCCAACGCAACTTTAAGAATTTTCTCCTTGGTTTCTAATGCACCCATATTTACCCCGTTTCATGACACGCTAAGCACACATTAGAGCAATTGCTCTAATTAGGCAACTTACTATTCTAAATAGTTGAAGATGACAAAGCACAAGGGCTAGTTATTATACGTGCATGATTACATTTACGTTTATATTTTTAACTGCCCTTTTTATTTCCTCAGCCATTGATATTTGGCTCAACCAAAGACAACTTGGCTCGATTGACGCGCATCGTGATGCTGTGCCCGCGCGATTTGAAGGGCATATTTCTTTGGAATCCCATCAAAAAGCAGCCGATTATACTTCCACCAAAATCAAAGTGGGCACTTGGGCTGGCTTTTATAGCCTTGTTTTATTGCTTGTTTGGACACTTGGCGGCGGCTTGGATTTGCTTGATGAGTATGTGCGCAGCCTTGCTTGGTCGCCTTTGACGACTGGTGTTGTGTTCATCCTCGCTTTTGCTTTGCTTGGCAGTCTCCTAGACTTACCCTTTTCAATCTACAGCACCTTTGTGGTGGAGCAAAAGTTTGGCTTTAATAAAATGACAGCCAAGCTATTTATCTCGGACATGTTTAAACAAACGCTGTTGATGGCTGTGATTGCAGCGCCTTTGATTTGGGTGATTTTATGGCTGATGCAAACAGCTGGCAGCATGTGGTGGCTGTGGGCTTGGGCAGTGTGGATTGGTTTTTCGATTTTAATGATGTGGCTCTACCCTACTTTTATCGCACCTTTGTTTAATAAATTCGAGCCTATGAAAGATTTAGAGCTCAAAGCAGCTATTGAAGGCCTACTCACGCGCTGTGGCTTTGAAAGCAACGGCCTATTTCAAATGGATGGCAGCAAACGCTCCAGCCATGGCAATGCTTATTTCACTGGTTTTGGCAAAACAAAACGCATTGTATTTTATGATACCTTGTTAGAACAACTCTCCACCAACGAAACTTTGGCAGTGCTTGCCCATGAGCTTGGTCATTTCAAACGCAACCACATCAAAAAACGCATGTTGGTGACCTTTTCTATCTTTTTGGCTGGTTTTGCTTTGATGGGTTGGTTGGCTGAGCAGGCTTGGTTTTATGAAGGGCTTGGTGTCTCGCAAGCTTCCAATTATGTGCTGTTAATTTTGTTTATGTTGGCCATGCCTGCTTTTACCTTTGCTTTGTCGCCAATCATGAGCATGTATTCACGCAAACATGAGTTTGAAGCCGATGATTATGCCAAAGAACACGCCGAAGCCGCCGATTTAATCTCAGCACTGGTTAAAATGTATGATGACAATGCATCCACTTTAACACCTGATGAGCTGTATTCATCATGGCATGATTCACATCCGCCAGCACCAGTGCGCATCGCTCATCTGGAGCGTTGATAGAACTATTGAAACGCTGCAATCAGGCAAGGTGTTTTTAACCCAACACCTTGCCTGATGTATTAGGGGGTTAAGCTTTAGGGGCAGCAATGGTCCATAAAGCATCTGTTTCAAGCTGTGTTTTAAGCCAAGCTTGTACTTGCTCTGGTGCTACAGCTTTAACCTTTTCCACCCACTCTAGGGGTGAATAAAGTATCTCTTCATCCAATAAAGCACCTATTTGCAGCATGGCACCTTCCACGGAATCCATGCCCATGCGAAACTGAACAGCAAGCTGCTTTTGCGCGCGCACAATCATATCCGTAGCAACACCCGTACACACATCGGCAATGGTATCATCCAATACTGTTAGGCATGTCTCCAGCTGCTCTGGCATAGTGCTGCAACTGATGCTTAATAAACCTGTATCGGTATAGGTGGAGAGGTGTGAACCTATGCTATAAGCAAGGCCACGTTTTTCTCTGATTTCACGAAATAAAATCGAGCTCATACTGCCACCAAGCAATTGATTGGCGATCCAAGCCACAGGTTTTTCAGGTGATGTTACACAAAGCGATTGCCAAGAAGCCACCACTTGCACCTGCTCCATCTTGCGCACCATCTGATGTTTGCCTGCGTGAAAGATAGCCTGAACTCTTGTCTCATGTGTTTGACATGCCACATCTTGCCAAGCGCTTTGTTGGATACATGTTTCTAAATCTTGATGTTTGATTCTACCCGCTGCGGCAATCAAAACATTCTCACCCCGATAATGCTTATCTAAATAATCACGCAGCCCTTTTACATCCAAGGCATTCAACACTTTTTTAGTGCCCAACACAGCTTTTCCCATAGCCTGATTTGCATAGACTTGGTTCATATGTTGATCGTATACCCACTCCTCAGGCGCATCATCTACCATGCTCATTTCAGAGAAAATCACTTCGCGTTCGCGTTGCCACTCAGCTTCAGGCAATGCAGGATTTAGCAGCATATCCGATAACAAACCCAACGCTTCTTGCCAATCTTCATGCAAAACATGCAAATGGAAACATGTGCGCTCACGCGATGTAAATGCATTGGCATTACCACCCAAATCATCCAAACGCTCTGCCAGCTGATGCACATCCAACTTATCTGTGCCTTTAAAAACCATGTGTTCTAATGCATGTGAAATCCCTTCTTGTTCAGATTTTTCATCGCGGCTGCCCACATCAATAAAAATACCAATGGCAACACTCTGTGCTTTTGGCATTTCACGTGTGGCAATGGTCACACCATTTTTAAGCTTGGTTTGCGCCGCAAATTTTTCTTCTTGTTTTTCTTTTTGCATGATTCACCTAAACGTTATTTAAAGAACACACCTTGTGGCTTAGCATACTTTTAGCAAGCTTGACCCAGCTTCAAGGTGCAGGCATCGTAGCAACTCTAATCTTATAAGTGTATAAGGAATAAAACATGAGCGACGATATACAGCCCACTGCCCCAGCCTTAAACGAACAACAAGCCGAGCTTGATGCCGCAAAAACAATTACCACCATTGTTTATGCCCTACAAGCTGCTTCCTTTGTGATTGGTTTAACCTTTATTGCAGGGGTGGTCGTGAATTATATCAAAAAAGAAGATGTGCAAGGCACATGGTTAGCATCGCACTTCGACTGGCAAATTAGAACATTCTGGTTTGGGCTGTTGTGGTCTGTTTTAGGTTTTTTCTCACTTATCCTGCTCGTAGGTTATTTCATCCTGATTGCCAATGCCATTTGGATTGTATACCGCATCATCAAAGGTTGGCTTCGCCTATCCGAAGGCAAAGCAATGTACCCAAACCTTTCCTAAATCATGCAACTTGCATACGAAGCTGCAAATGCAGCGCAAGCCCATATCATCAAAGACCTATTAGATAGAGCAGGTTTTAATGCTGTTATTTTGGGCGAATATTTACAAGGTGGTGTGGGCGAATTACCCGCAGCAGGTTATATCCGCGTGATGGTGCAAGAAGGCGACTATGTGCAAGCCAAAGCCATCATTCAACTTTGGGAAAGTGCCGAATGGGATGAAAATGCTTGGCAAAATGAAGCCAACTAAAACCAAGCGTTTTTTCTCATTTGCACTTCATAAAAAAGGCTTCTGTTTCAAAAAAAGAAACAAGAGCCTTGTTATCAATGGCCAAACCTTAGACTTCTGATGTGTTCACATGAACATCCATTTGTGGGTATGGAATGGTGATGTTGTTTTCATCAAAGGTGAGCTTCACCTTTTCAGTCACATCATACAAAACACTCCAATAATCACTTGTTTTCACCCAAGGGCGGACATTAAAATTCACGCTTGAATCGGCCAAAGCAGCCACAGCTACCAATGGCACGGGTTCTTTTAAAATGCGTTCATCAGCAGCTAAAATATTGGTAAGCAATTGTTTTGCTTTTAATAAGTCTGAGTCGTAACCAATGCCAAACACCAAATCAATACGTCTTGTATCTCGCGCTGAGTTATTGGTGATAGGGCCACCATATATTTTACCATTGGGCACAATCACTTCGCGATTATCACCTGTACATAAAATCGTGCTGAATAAATTGATTTTTTCAACTTTACCCATCAAACCACCTGCATCAATTGTATCACCAACATTAAACGGCCTAAACACAATCAACATTAGTCCTGAAGCAAAGTTTTGCAGTGAGCTTTGCAACGATAAACCAACCGCCAAACCTGCCGCACCAATAACTGCAATAAACGAGGTGGTATTCACCCCCAAACGATCAAGGGCTGCCATCAACACAAAAACCAAAAGTATGGCGCTGGTCAATGAACACACAAAATTAATCAGCATCATGTCCACTTTCGATTTAACGAGCAGCTTGCGCATCATATTAACCACAATACCCACAACCAAACGACCAATGAAAAAGATCACTAGCGCCATGCCAATGTTTATCCCCCAAGGGATTACATATTCATTTAAAAGACCCTCTAAATTTGATGCATCCATTTTAAATGTACTCCTTCTTTTTTAACTTTCGATGTTAGAACACCCATATCTTGAGCGCAAGCGTACTTATTTTGATGACATTGCCGTGGTAATAAAAGTTACTGGCTCAACAAATTCTAACACCAACTTATCATAAAAAGGATGCCGCAATATCATCCGCTAGACTCAACCCCGTAGCAGTGAGCAGGATATGGTCATGTTGCGCTATGATTTTATCTTGGTTTAACCACTGCCGTAGCAACGTGGGGTATGCCTCATCCACAGCTTGACCAAAACGCTGAGTAAACCAACTATCATCCACACCTTGGCTACGCCGTAAACCCAACCACACAGCTTCGCCCATCGCTTCGCGTTTGCTCAAATCTTCTTGGGTATTCGTGGCTACACCATCTTTTAATACAGTGTCGATATAGGTCTGTGGGCTACGGATATTGCTATAACGCCGCACGCCACCATCTAACCTATCCCATTTCCCAGCGGCTCCCGCACCAATACCAATATAATCATCATACAACCAATAACCACAATTATGCCGACAATGTTTATCCGCTTTGGCAAAATTTGATATCTCATAAGCGGCATATCCAGCTTGGGCCAAACGTTTTCGTGTTAACCAAAAGAAATCCAAGGCCAAGTCTTCATCGGGTAAGGCCAGCTTTTGTTTTTTATGTGTCACATGCAAGGCTGTGTGTGGTTCAACTGTGAGTTGATAACATGATAAATGCTCAGGGCCCATGGCAATGGCTTTTTCAAGTGAAACAAACCATTGTGCCAAGCTTTGATGCGGAAGCGCATACATCAAATCAAGATTAATATGATCAAAACCAACATCACGGGCCATGTGGTATGCTTTTATCGCTTCATCTGCTGAATGCACCCGCTCTAGCCACTTCAGCTCAACATCATCAAAGCTTTGCACACCAATAGATAAACGATTGATGCCTGCATCATGATACGCTTGAAAACGCTTGGCTTCACTTGCCCCGGGATTGGCTTCTAAGGTGATTTCGACATCTTTAACCAGTGGGAACAATGCAGCAACCTTATCCAGTACAGCTTCAAATAAAGAGGCTGGTGCAAGTGATGGCGTGCCACCACCAAAAAAAATACTGGTAATCTCACGCCCTGAAAATTGGGCTTGTTTAGCATAGTATGTTAATTCTTTGATTAATCCTGCTGTGTAATCTTCCCATGGTGGTTGCTTGAAAACATGCGAATTAAAATCGCAATAATGGCATTTATGCAGGCAAAATGGGGTGTGCACATATAAACGTAAGCCGCGCTCAGCTTTTATAATAAGACAACCTCATAACGATCAGTTTCAAATTTGGCATCCTGCTTAAAGCTGATTTCTTTGCCCAAAAATAATTCAAGTTGCACCACCATTTCATTCTCTTCACCCAACATCAAATCAATAAGTTTGGGATGTGCAATCACCATCAGTTTTTCGCTGGGGTAAGCTCGTGCTTCAGCCACAATTTCACGAAACAATTGATAACAAATCGTCTGCATGCTTTTGGTTAATCCCGTGCTATCACAACGTAGACATTCCATTTGCAACATACGCCCCAAAGAATCACGTGTGCGTTTGCGTGTAAGTTGAATCAAACCTAACGCAGTGAAAGGCAAGAAATTGGTTTTGGTTTTATCTCGATTCAAAGCTTCTTCTAAAACTTCCATCACTTTCTTTTGGTTTTCAATATCTTGCATATCAATAAAATCAATCACAATAATGCCGCCCAAATTGCGCAACCTTAATTGATGTACAATTTCATGCACTGCTTCTAAATTGGTTTTAAAGCTGGTTTCTTCCAGATTCCTAGACCCCACGAACGAACCTGAGTTCACATCAATAGCAATCAAAGCTTCGGCTTGGTCAATCACAATCGAACCACCCGATTTCAAAGCCACCTGACGTTTAAGCGCGCGGTTCACTTCCTCTTCCACACCATAGACATCAAACAAAGGTCTATCCCCTGGATAATAATACAAACGTCGACTCACCTCTGGCATAAACCTTTTGGCAAATTTTTTCATGCTTTGGTATGCTTCTTTAGAATCAATGTGAATTTTACGTACTTCATCATCAACAAAATCACGCATCACGCGTAAATACAAATTAAGCTCAGTATGCACCATAGAACTCGGAGCCGCACTTTCTTTGCGTTTGGCTATATCTTCCCAAAGGCGCATTAAAAAAATGAGATCTTGCTGCAATTCTTCCAAACTATGCCCTTCGGCTACAGTTCGAATAATCAAACCACCCTTGTCTGTTTTGATTTGTTCAGCGATATTGAGCAAACGTGTACGCTCTTCTTCACTTTCTAAACGTCTAGCAATGCCGATATGATCAAGCCCCGGCAAAAACACCAAATAACGCCCTGCCAAACTCACCATCGCTGTCAAACGCGGCCCCTTAGAAGAAATGGGCTCGCGTGAAACTTGCACCAAAAGCTCTTGCCCTTCACGCAACAATTGCCCAATCGGGGTAATGTTTTGCCTGTGTGTTTCACCCAAAGATGTATCATCATCATCTTTGTTTTCATTCTCATCATCATCAGTTTCTAAGCTGACATTTTCAGTGCGTGCACCAGGAACATCACCCGCATATAAAAAGCCTGCTTTTTCCAAACCAATATCAACAAATGCAGCTTGAATGCCGGGAATAACGCGTTGAACTTTCCCTAAATACATATTGCCACGCAAACCTTTGCCTCGTGTGCGTTCAATATACAACTCTTCAGCGAGCCCATTCTCAACGCGTGCTATCCGTGTTTCAAAGGGTGCGACGTTAACCAATAATTCTGCGCTCATCTTTTAAACCTCATATGCCAATCCAGCATCGCGCTTGAGCTGCTCAATCAAAACCATGGTGTCCGTCACAGGCAAACCAATGACATTATCCAAGCTACCCTCAATTGCAGTAATAAAACGTGATGCTCCGCCTTGGATGGCATAAGCTCCTGCTTTATCAAGAATATCGTTATGTTGAAGATATACGTCTATTTCCTTGTCCCCAATCGGGCGAAAGGTAACCATTGTGGTGACAGTTTTTGTGTTGTAGGTATCCGCCAAACGTACACATACTGCAGTATGTACTTGATGCTGTTGGCCTGACAACTTCTGAATCATAGCTTTAGCATCCATTAAATCTTTGGGCTGCCCCAAAATCTCATCACCAACAGCAACCAAAGTGTCTGCGGCAACCACTGGTAGCTTTGCATCAACCACACGATAGGCCTCTGCCTTCTCTTTACACAGCCTAAGTGTCATCGTTAATGCTGATTCGCCAGCTTGTGCAGCCTCATCAATGTCACTTGGACACACCTCAACATCAAACCCTGCAGCCTGTAATAAATAGAGTCTTCGTGGTGATTGTGAAGCTAAAATAATGTTCATGCACGCAATATTAAACAGATTATTATACTTAAGGTAGGCATTATATATAAATATGTATTTGTTTTAGTGATAATTATACTTGCATAGCAGAAAAAAGAGGGTTAGAAATCCGTTTATGTTAACAAGAGGAGGACGAATTTTAATGAAAAAAGTATTAATGATTGCTGCAACATCTGCATT
>JAJFLD010000081.1 GCA_021772875.1 Ghiorsea sp.
ATTGGCCCACTATCCAAGGCTTCAGTGACCAAATGAACGGTACAACCAGCGACCTTAACCCCATGTTTGAGCGCATCACCCACAGCATCACCTCCCACAAAAGCAGGAAGCAAAGAAGGATGGATGTTTATAATTCTATTGGGAAAATTGGCAATAAATGCAGCTGACAAAATACGCATATAACCTGCTAAAATCACCCATGCACAATCTTTTTCTTGGATAAGTGAGGCACAGACCTGATCAAAATCTTCTCGGCAAGCATAATCTTTGGGGTTGATAAAAAAAACATGTGGCACATGGGCAGCGCGGGCAATCGTCAAAGCGCCTGCATCTTCTTTATTGCAAATCACCAGCTCAACTTGCGCTAAACATCTGCCTTGTTTGATTTCATCCAAGATAACTTGAAGGTTACTTCCCTTACCCGATGCCATCACGGCAATTTTATGATTCATAATTTATTCCCAAATAAAAGACTATCATCCCATTAAGCAACAAGACGTTGCTGCAAATGTTGCGTCATCAAAAAGCTTACCACACAGGCTATAAAACTTGATGCCACTATCATATATAACACAATCAACTGTGCCGAAGCAGCTGCAAATACGGTACTACCTGCTAAAATCATACCCACAAATATACCTGGCATATGCACCAGCCCCACCACCTTTAAAGTATTGATGGGTGAAATCATAGCTGTATACATGCCTTCTTTGAAGGTTGCAGGTTTTGCTTCCGCCACGGGTCTTAGGCGCTCAAACATAATCGATACAGTATTCATGCCATTGGCAGCAATCATGCTGCCCAAAGGAATTAAGGTGCGTGCATTGTCATCAAAAGCATCCACCAAGACCAGCCAAGGTAGTGTCACCAAACATGCACACACCAAACCAACACTTGCAGCAATCCATGCAAATTTGAAATGATGAGAAAAAGAAGCTGCTGTATGTCCTGCAATCATGCAGAATATGATAATGATGCCTGCTTGTCCCCAATGGGATTGAATATCAAACAACCAGTGCAACACCAATGCCAACAACAACAGCTGCACCGGGGCGCGAACAGATGCCACTAAAATCGCTTTGGATAACTCAAGCTTTTGTCGGTATGACCAATAACTCACACCCACCAACAATAACCATGCAGCCATAATACTTATAATGGACTCAATCATTGCTGTATCAGCCATCATGTTGTCTGGGGTTTATTTATAATGCGCACACGTACAATACGGCGTGGATCAGCCTCTTGAACCAAAACTTCTAAACCTGCAACTTTAAGCCTTTCACCCCGCAAAGGAATACGACCAATTTCACTGGTAATCAAACCACCCACCGTATCAAAATCGCCCTCGGGCAATTCAATCTCTAAAGCTTCAGCCAAATCTTCAATGTGGGTTCGTGCCATCACATCAAATATGCCATTTTCAACAGCAATAATTTCAGATTCGTCTTCTTGGCTGCCTTCACCGATAGAACCCACAATTTCTTCGAGCAAATCCGACAAGGTCACCAAACCCGCAGTGCCCCCAAATTCATCTTGTACAATCGCAATGTGGCTACCTTCTCGCATTTCCGTGAGCAGGCCTGCTACCCGCTGCAACTCAGAAACTTTCTGACATGGGCGCACCAAATCTTGCAACACAATCGCTTTCTTCTGGATTGTTGCCGAAAACAAATCCCAAAGATGAACCACACCCAAAACATGATCCAAATCGCCATCAACCACAGGTAATCTTGTCACTGTGGCCTCAAGAATCACCTGCTCAAGCTGCTCGTCTGTGATTGAAATATCAATGCTCATCACATCAGAGCGAGAGGTCATGATTTCGCGTACACGTGTATCGTGAAACTCTACAGCTTGCACCAACATACTGCGCTGTTCATCAGAGCGTATGCATGCAGCGCGTTGCACAATATGTAATAATTCTGCTTCGCTTGCCCCGGGGCGCAGCCAATTCAACGCTTTTTTACGCAACTTTTTTCGCCAACTCATGGGTGCTCCTCTTGATGAAGTTCAGGGTATGGTTGATGTAATCCCAATTGAGCCATCACACGATTCTCTAAGCTTTGCATCACCACCGCATCTTCATCTGTGATATGATCATAACCTAACAAATGCAGCGTACCATGCACAATCAAATGTGCGCTATGATCTTGCGCCGACAAGCCCAATCGCAATGCTTCCTGCTGCACAAAGGGTTGTGCTAAAATCATATCACCCAACGATTCTCCCCCCTTCACAGCATCATCTTCTTGCATAGGAAAGGATAAAATATCAGTGACTTTATCTTGATTGCGCCACTCTTCATTCAGGGTTTTCACAGCTTCATCACTGGCAAAACGAACACACAATATCGGCTCAAACATAAACTTTGCTTCAACACAGCTTGCTTTCACAGCTTGCTCAATCAATGCTGACGCGATGAGCGGTGTCACACCTTCATCTGTAAGCACATCAATCATATTTATCATACGCCAGCACAATTTTCTCCACCAACCGATGACGAACAACATCTTCACTGCTCAAGCGGCAAATGCCAATATCTTTAACACCTTCCAGCACAGTTAACACCTGCAAAAGGCCACTGTCTTCATGGCGTGGCAAGTCCACTTGTGTCACATCACCTGTAACCACCATTTTTGAGCCAAAACCAAGGCGGGTTAAAAACATTTTCATTTGTGCTTTGGTGGTATTTTGGGCTTCATCCAAAATCACAAACGCATCACTCAGCGTGCGCCCACGCATATAAGCCAAAGGTGCAATTTCAATCGTACCCTGCTCCATCAAAGCCGCCATTTTTTCCAAACCTATCATATCCGATAAAGCATCAAACAAAGGGCGAAGGTAGGGGTCGACTTTTTGCTGCAAGTCACCTGGCAAAAAACCAAGTTTTTCACCCGCCTCCACCGCTGGGCGAGTTAAAATGATTTTTTCCACCTGATGGGTTTGTAGCGCCACAACAGCGTGCGCAACCGCTAAATATGTTTTGCCACTACCCGCAGGTCCTATTCCAAGGGTCAGCGTATTGTTGGCAATATATTGTAAGTATTTGCGTTGATTTGGTGTTTTGCCTTGAATATTTCGGCGACCAGCGGCAAGGGTTAAGCCGTTGTTTTTGTCATCATCGGTTTCTGCTTGCAAAGTACTGCTCCGGAATTCACGTAAAATATCTTCAATGTCTTGTTTGGCTACAACACCCGCCAGAGCTTTATGTTTGAGTTGTTCCAACACCACAATCGCATCTTTGGCGGCATCACCTAAAATAAACCACTTGCCAGATTGACCACGAATAGACACCGCAAAGGTTTCTTCCACGCGTTTTAAATGATGATTGGCTGAGCCGCATAACAACGCAAGGCTTGTGGTATCAAGTTCTTCGCATTCAAATAAAACAGGCTCTTTATTGAGCAAGGATAAGCTCACCGCGCAATGACATGGCATATGCATCAACAATTTTGACTGGTAATGTTTGCCCAATCAAACGTGGGTTGCCTTTAAAATGCACAATACGGAAATCAGGGGTTCTTCCTTGTAAATCACCTTCATTCTTGCCCTTGCTTTCAATCAAAACTTCAGTGCTTTTACCCACTTGTTGGGCCATACCTTCACGTGATTGTTCGCGCAATAGCTCAAGCAAAGCTTGCAAGCGCTCATCTTTAATCATTTCTGGCACATTGTCCTCAGCTTTGGATGCAGGTGTGCCAGGGCGTGGTGAGTATTTAAAACAAAAGGCTGAATCAAAACGCACACGGCGTACCAAATCAAGGGTTGCAGCAAAATCTTCATCCGTCTCGCCAGGGAAACCCACGATAAAATCAGAAGACAATGCAATTTCAGGCGTATGCAAGCGCAACTCATCAATGGCTTTAAAATAATCTTCGCGTTTGTGCCCTCTATGCATGGCTTTGAGAATAACATCCGAGCCGGATTGCACTGGCAAATGCAAATAAGGCATCAAGCTTGGGATTTCAGCAAAGGCTTCACAAAGCTCAGTATTCATTTCCATAGGATGGCTGGTTGAAAAACGTAACCGCTGCATACCCTCAAGCTCACCCACAAGATGAAGCAATGCAGCAAAACCACACTCTTCACCATCTGGCCCTGTGCCACGGTAACCATTCACATTTTGCCCAAGCAATGAAATATCCTTAGCGCCAGCCGCGATGAGCTGCTCACATTCTACTAAAATATCCGCCACAGGACGCGAAATTTCGGCACCTCGGGTGTAAGGCACAATGCAAAATGTGCAAAATTTATCACAGCCTTCCATGATGGTGACATAACCCGTCAAACCCTCCACTTTAGGTTTGGGCAAATGATCAAATTTCTCAATTTCGGGCATATCAATTTCAGTCACACGCACACGATCGCGGCGAATGGTTTTCACCATTTCTGGCAACCTATGGTAAGTTTGAGGGCCAAACACAATATCCACGTAAGGGGCGCGTTTTTGAATTCTATCGCCCTCTTGTTGACCCACACAGCCACCAACGCCAATGATTAAATCAGGCCGTTTGTCTTTAATTTTCTTGTATCGCCCCAATTCTGAATACACTTTATCTTCGGCTTTTTCACGAATCGAACATGTATTCATCAAGATCACATCAGCGTCTTTGGGATCGTCAACTACGCGTAAACCATAGGCTTCTTGCATCAAATCGCTCATGCGCGAGGAGTCGTAAACATTCATGGCACAGCCATATGTTTTGATAAACAACGTGTCTAAACTTTTTAATGGGGTTTTCTTTTCAGTGTTTGAGGTAACAAGCATGGCACAAGATTAAAAGCGCAGCGCCAATTGTGCAAACAATGTTATGCCAACTATGGTTTTTTTAGCATTTGAAAATATCCATTCGCAAAAACGCAGCGCCATGACAAGCCACAAAACAAACCGCGCCTCTCAATACATGGCTTGGCTTTCATCTGATGTTATTTATGTGAGGGATAGGGAAGTAGGCGATCAAATTCAAGTTTTACAACCTGATAACACTCACATACCCGCTTTTCTAAACCTGGGCGATTAAGCACCGTGATATGACCACGTTGGTAAGCGATCAGCCCTGCCTCCTGCAAATGCCCTGCTGCCACGGTGACCCCTTCGCGGCGCACACCCAGCATATTGGC
>JAJFLD010000082.1 GCA_021772875.1 Ghiorsea sp.
TTACTTTTATCGTAAACCTGTATTGTAGCCGAACCCACTCCTGTTGCCGTAAGCGTGGCGGAAGCTTTACCTGCAACAACTGTTTGCGTAATCACACTCGCAGGCCCTGCAACAGGGCTAGTCCCAGTAAGGTTTCCCAAGGTCGACGCAAACACTACCTGCAAGGTAGTGGGCGCATTCACAGTTAGTGTATAGCTATCACCAACTGACATGGCATAAATATCTACACTTGGGGCAGTAATACCAAATGCAGTCCCTGTAGGGCTGATTATATAATCTTGCGTTGCTGTGGTTCCAGCAGCACTTACCGTTACTATTGCATTACCAGCTAAACTACCAAAGACATTTACTGAAGCATTCCCGTTGGCATCTAATGTTGTAGAAGCAGGGGTGAATGTTACCTTTCCTGTTCCTGATACTGAGAAAGTCACTGCTTCATTCGCAATTGCTTTCCCCCCTCCGTCTTTAACGTTTACAGTCAACACATCAAAACTTAAGCCATTATCGTTTAGGTTTTTGTTGACGTTGGATAAAAGCATTGTGGAACCACCAATTTTTATGGGTAACTGAAAGGTAACCGCTGGTGTCACTCCTGATAGCGTTGCAGTAATAGTCGCTGTTTGATTTATTTTGCTAATTATCGAAGCTGAAAAAGTGAGAGTTGCTTTCCCCGTAGCATCAGTAACCACGGAAGCGGTGCTCAAAACTCCTGCTGTGGCACTGAGTGTCACCGTTGCGTTCTCAACGGCTGCATTCCCTGCATCTAAAACCAACACGGTAATAATGGATGTATCCGAACCATCACTGCTTACACTTGCAGATGAGGCTGCTAGTCCCATTTGCGTTGGCAACGTTGTCGGTGTTGTCGGTGTTGTCGGTGTTGTCGGTGTTGTCGGTGTTGTCGGTGTTGTCGGTGTTGTCGGTGTTGTCGTAGGAGCAGGAGCAGTTCCACAGCTTACAAGCATAACGCTAAAAAACGCTATATGTAATAAGGCCAAAACGCCACTAATCTTCAAATTATTTATACTTTCCTTCATGCTATTCTCCTTAGGCACCTGACCCACCTGACATCACTTTTGGTGTTATAAAAATAAGCAACTCTGATTTTACATCACTAATTGTCTTGCTTTTAAATAGCCAGCCCAAAAATGGAATTTCTGATAGATATGGAACCCCATCTTGGTTATTTGATTTATTCCGTGTATAAACACCACCAATAACTATGGTTTCTCCATTCTTAACATAAACATTTGTTGTCACAGCTTTTGTATCGATACCTGTAGCGCCATTAAAGACTGCTGGAGCATCTTTGGTGACTTTAATATCTAGTATCACGCCACCATCCGCTGTTATTTGTGGCGTAACAGTAAGCGTAAGGGCAGCTGTTACTAGCTTCGTCGTTGCAGGAGAGCTTGTTGTTCCCGCCGTCGTAATCGGAACCAAATTACCTTGTGTCACACTCGCCGTTGTCAAATTGCTAGTTACAATTCTTGGGTTTGAAATAATTTTTGCGTCGCCGTCAGCTTGCGCTGCAGAAAGCTCCAAATCCAAATTAATTGCATTGCTAAATGAGCCAAGGCTTAAACCTATTGCGCCACCATTACCCGAAGCAGGCAAATCTACTAAAAAACCTCTTCCTGAAGCAGCACCTTGCCCACCTGTGATAATTGAGCTGGCATTGGCCGCTGTTGTACCTGCTGCTCCCAATGATATTGCCCCTGGGAAATTCGAAGAGGTTTGACGATTCACACTTCCTCCCCAACGCACACCAATACTATGCGTGAAAGTGTCGGATGCTTCAACGATACGGGCTTCAATCAACACTTGTTGGATAGGTTTATCAATCACAGCAATCAAGCGCTTGATATTGTTGATTGCTGCTTGAATATCTTTAACAATAACTGTATTGGTTCGGGTATCGACGATAATGCTACCACGACCTGAAAGCAGACCTGTTCTGCTATCTGACTTAGGCATGGTTTCTTTATCAGAAGCCGCCTTTCTGTCATTTGCTTTGGAATCTTCAAGCATCTTTTTCACATCTTCTACTTTTGAATAATTGAGTGTGATAAATTCAGTGATTAATGGTTCCAACTGTAAAGAGCCTTTTCTTGCTTCGATTTTTGACTCGTATTCTGTCCGCAGTACTTCAATTGGCGCCACACGCAGTACATTTCCTGTCTGTTCTTTACCTAATCCTCTTGCAGAGAGAATTAACTCTAAAGCTTGATCCCATGGCACATCAACCAAACGCATGGTGAGTGTTCCTGTGACATCATCTGACATAATGATATTAAGATCGCTCATTTCAGCAATCAGTTTCAACGCATTGCGGATATCAATATCCTTAAAGTCAAATGTAACAGCCTCTCCAGAATAGCTGAATTTATCTCCCGCTTTACCTTTCCCTCTACCTCTAGCTGCAACCGCTACAGACTCAGGTGTGAAATTTAAACTAAACACATTACCTTTTTGGAAGCTGCTTACTTCCACTTGGTCCCTCGTACGAACAACAATGCGAACTTTGTCACCTTTGCGATATGCATCGACTTGCGAAACGGGGCCTGCAAAAGCACGTAAATCCTGTGATCGCTCTTGCCCCTGCACAAGAGCAGCATTTGAGATATCAACAATAGTATTACCGTCTTCAGTGTGTACATCAACAATAGGATTGGTCACATCTGTACGAATCATGACATGTGCTGAGCTGCCATCGGGTTGAAAATCAACACTTTCTACTTCCACAACATCTGATTTCGTGCTCTCTACTGCCCCCAATCGAATAATCATTTGATCATCAGAAGCTGTAATTTGTTGTGCCATATCAGACATTGGCAATAAATCGACAATCAAACGCAATCGATCATCGGCCTCACCAATCGTTAAACCTTTTACCCGCTGGCTAGCATATTGAAAACGTTCTTTCTCTAATTTCGATTTTGCTCCCCAAAAATCAATAACCAATGTTCTGTTTTGATTGGTTAAAAAAGCATTGTGGTTGGCATTCATATGCACACCATCAATCACCACTTCTGTAACACCAGCTTTATCTTGAACTTTTATGCTCTCAAGCAGGGCATTTCCAGAGGCATCCTTTTTATTAGGCATAGCGGCATCAAAACGAACAATCAATGAATTACCTTGTTCATCTACCTCATAACTCAAAGATTCGCTCAAACCCACTTCCAGCCGAACACCAAGTTCATTCACTTTAGGGAACACATTTGTAACACCTGCACCATCCCCTTTAATCGCTACAATAGAGTCATCAATGGTGGCACCTGGAAAGGTCATGATCAAACGCGGAGGCTCGTCGAGATCAAAGACCTGATACTCTAAAGGTGAGTCTGATTCTACAATCAAGACATCACCATCTTCTGAATCCAAAAGTGATAGGTTTTTAATACTTCCTGCCCAAGATGAGGAGGATAATGTCAGCATCAACACCATAAAACAGGCTACTAACCAACCCGCACAACCCTTATATCTCAACATGATAACTCCCTGCCTACGCAATCTATAATCTTTATGCTACTTATTATCGTTGGGGGGAAGTTTTTTTCTTTTCCCCACCCTCTACAAATCGATACGTTACAGCTTGGCCTTTAATCTCTAAGTTTTCTTCTTTACCCATCGTTAAGGATAAATTTTTCACATCAACAATCCTTGGCATCTCTCCAACACGCTTCAAGAAGGTTAACAACTGTCTAAACGTTCCTGATACACTTAATGAAACAGGGACTTCGGCATAAATACTCTGTACTTTTTCGGAACCTGGTTTAAAGGCTGAAAATTCCAGCCCTGAATCCTTACCTGCCCATGTAACACCTTCCAATAAATCTGGAATCTGCGATTTCTTTGGTAACATATTAAGCGCAATTATTAATTGTGTTTGTAATTTTTTATATTCCTCTTTCTTTTTCGGAATATTACTCGCTAATCTTTCATTTTTATTCAAGATTACCCGTTGATGTTCCACTTGGGTCTTTTCTGCTTCAATTGATGTTTGGAGAGGTGACCAAATAAAAATATAATAGCCTACAAAGATGGCCACAACTAAAGTCAACAGCACCGAAACTTTAATAATCGTAGGGAAAGGAATCAGCGGGCGAAAAACATCTAGATTTACGGCATCAAAATTCATCTCGCCCCTCCTACACTTTCAACTTGAGCCTTTGATTCCTGCTCGACAAGTGTGAGGCGATGAAAAGTTAAAGAGAACTGGCGTACCATTGCATCTTCAACTATCGATTGCTTATCAAAAGCCAATTGGACATCATTAAATAATTCCGAGCTCTGCAATGAACGCATGAAGTTGGCCACTGCTTGGCTACTTTCACCAAAACCGTTCACCTTAATAACTCCCCCTTGATCAACCACTTGGGTCAACCAGACATTTTGTGGTATTCCTTGAGCAATGGTATTAAAAGTAATTAGCGAACGAAAACGCCCAGCCTGTAATTCATCGACAATTTGTAACTTGCCTTCAACTTCTTTTCGCAGGCTATCTAAATTCCTTAATTCGCCTATCTTTTTCGACAAATTAGCATTTTTCTGTTTTAAGATGGCTTGTTCTTCCTGTAGATCAGTCAGCCCTTGTGTTGACCAAATATCAACAACAATAATAGTAGCTACTGCTGATATCATAACAATTACAAAAACAGTAATATATACTAAAATTTGCTGCTTACGAAACTCTGTTCGGTGAGGAAGTAAATTAATACGAATCATTTATCAAAACTCCGCATCGCCAAGCCTACGGGCACCATCATCATCGGGCCTATTTTACGCAAGGCATCTACATCAAAATCCCGGCTGGATATCTCAATGCCATCAAATGGATTTAATATTTTTGTTTCTATGCCTAATCGCTGATCCATTTCTGTATCAATATTTGGAATGAGGGCACAGCCACCGCTTAGTAAAATTGTTTGGACTGGAAATTCTGCGTTATTCGCGCCATAAAAATCTAGTGATCGACCAAGCTCAGAGCTTAAGTTGTTATAAAACTCTTCTATCACATTAGGATCAATCTCGGAAAACTTAGTCTTCTTCATTTCTTCAGCCGCACTAAAACTTATGGCGTGCGCTTTTTGAATGCCTTCGGTGAGGTTCTGCCCTCCGTAAAACTGATCCCTGACAAAAGCCATGTGCCCTTCACGCATAATATTCACATTTATAATGTTCGCACCAATATTCACAAGTGCTACAGCCGACCCACCTTCAGCTTCACCGTCTAAGGCTTCTGTTGCATCCAATTCTGTTGAATCGACAGTAAGCACACTTGTCTCTTCAACAGCATTTTCAATGGCAAAAACCGCACAATCCACACATTTTGTACTCAAACCCGCTTCACTTAAAACAAGTTGATAGTCATCCACAATTTCACGTTTGCATGCAACGAGAACAACGTCCATGACCTCGGGGTCTTCTTCTGTAGCGCCTAGTATTTGAAAATCAAGGTAGACGTCTTCTATATCAAAAGGTACGTGTTGATCAGCTTCGAATGTAATTTGAGATTCAAGATTAAATTCTGTTGTAGTCGGCACTTGGATAACTTTAATAATCACGGCATTGCCAAAAACTGCAATGGCTACACTTTTACTTTTGGTTTGAGATTCTTCAACGGCATCCAACAAAGCCTGTGATACTGCAATAGAGTCAATCACTGTATTTTCAACTATTGCATCTCTAGGCAGCGCCACATTTGCAAATGCTTTTAATTCATACCCTGATTTTTTCTTCACTAGCTCAACAAGCTTGATAGCAGTTGCACTGATATCAATACCAATAACCGACTCTGTTTTTCGCGAAAAAATATTCATTTGCAACCCTCTGCTAAGGCACTACTCACACATGTGCCGCTAACATACTAATCTGAAACATCAAAGTCAAATTTCATGTTGCCCAACACCTTTATCAAAAGACAACAACTAGACACTTAGCATAAACGCTTATCGTACAAGGTTTCCACTGACCTAACAATCATCTTTACTGTAGTTGGCAAAGCCCATGCATCTATCCATGGCAACAACCAAATTAAGTGATACACAATAAATAACTTGCAAAAAAATAGCGCCTCCTCATGAAGGCGCTATAATTAGATAACGCAAGACCTCGTTCGCGTGTATTAGAACGCTTGGAATGCGCCAGGCACAGCCCCAGTTGACGTTGGAGGAGTATCGTCTGGTATAAAAGTAGGATCAGTAATAGTAGCCTCAGTACATCTACAAATTCTCACATCGGTATCATCAGTAACACTATCATAAACACTACTGTTATCATCACTACTAGAATCACGGCTCTCAGTATGATGAGTTCCACCTTCGCTTAAGCTGTCCGTAGAATGAGTTCTATGATTATGCCCATCAGAATCTTCACTGTTGCTATCCGAAATTTCAACCTCAACGATACCCTCAGGTAAAACATAAACAGATTCTGTACCATCCTCACATGTACAAGGATCACCAGCACGAGTATATGTTGTATGCGTCTCAGTCCCTCCGCTACTCACACTGTCTCTACTATCATTATCATTGCTATCATTGTCAGCAGAAGCCGATGCAGAAGGCACAAAAGATAACGAAGCAATCCCTACAGTTGTTTCAACCTTCGATATGCTTAAACCCATCACCAAGGCAATTGCAAATACCGAAGATAATATTGTTTTAATAGTCATAATTTATCTCCTCAAATGTTTCTTTCATTAACGCTTTATCATTATATAACAAAGTCGCTAACGATGTCAATTTCAAATAATACATACCATAAAATAAAAATATGTGCGCACTGTCACAAAATTAATATTATGTTAATGTTGTGTCTGTCTTTCCCACCTCCTCTTTACGTGCCCTTATTGTCAATTCCAAAGGGCTTATTAAAAAGAATAAATGTTTGCTGAAAATTATCCAAAACGTAGTAATAGATAACATCTCAAGAAATTCTTCAGCTACTTTAGCAAAATGCCAGACCGTATAATCTTTTAATGCATAAGTTTCTGCAAGATAAGTATAAATGTTCCACCTGTGCTCACGCTCAAGCCCTTCAAAAAAATCAAGCCCAACAGCAACACCCATCCAGACGACAGCCAAAATAATTAATTTTCTTGACCCGCTTGCTTTTAACTCCCTCCATAAGAAGAACGACATATATAAACCAATGCCAACAAAAATAGGCCCTACAACAAGCTGCCAAGTATAGCTCGGCGACAAACTTAACAATGCGCTTAAAACACCATCATCACCTCGTTTTGATATGATATTGAATGCTGTTCCTAGCCTTTCATGAATTTGAGCCGCATCATCAATAGCCATGTAGATAAAAAAGCAGGCAATCACAAGCCAACCAACAGCGCTCCGAACCTTATTTATATGCCTACTAAGATAATAAATTGCAAGCGCTGTCAGCCCAGCTAGAAATGTTTGGGTCACTGAGAACCATGTTGCCATACCATCTTCCCTGGCAATGTTGGCCATTTTACGGAGAGCCGAAATTTCAGTAAACTTACCATAATTCACAAATGCATCCAGCAAGACAAAAAACACTTCGAAGACGATCAACACCAAAAACATTCTTATAACTATTTTTTTATCGTCATATAATATATTCACTTGGTCACCAGTTGCGTACATACACAAGCCTTATCAACTTTCTTGCCCTACCATTTACATAGCCCAAAGCATAAACAACCAAGCCGTAATTAGTGCTTGTTAACCAAGCTCCACTAGTCCTATCGCATGCAAATGCAGTACGATTCAAAAGGTCAGCTGTTCCCGCCCCCGTTAACGGACAAGCATAATATCGATTGTCGCCAGGAACCAAATCATTGGCATCATAGTAACCCGTTGGATCAAGAAATCCTGCCAACTCAATATTCACGGTGTAATCATCCACTGGTGCCGTATAATAATCTGTCATTTGATTGCCACCTGTTACCCACACTAAAGCTCCATTGGTAGGAAAATCCACACCTTCTGTATTGCCATGATGAGGCAATACTGTGCTATAAGGCGGCATTGCAGGCGCAACATTCCCATAAGAGTCAATGTCCAAACGAATATAACGTGGTAGATTGGTGTGTATTTGAAAAAAGTCAGGGTACCCAACAGCGCCATTTGCATACAAGTCCCCACTTTGATAACTAATCACACGAGCATTTAAAAATGAATTATCAAAATACATCATCTGCCCAAACACATCGTTTATACCATTGTTTATACTATCCTCACCAGAAGAATTCATTGGATTAGCGCGCCACTCCGAGTAATCTCCTACAGTAGATGGTGCCAGCAAGCCTGGGCGCGCAACAGGCTCATCAAAAGATGTATTACCATTTGCTCTAACGGCTTGAGGGTAAGTATAGCTATCGAATTCAGCATCATTACTAAGCGACCATCTCATATAATTCACCGCCGTTTCGGCATAATAAAAAGCTTCTGTTGATGATTCTGCTGAAGCACTATTCTTTTGAGAAGATTCAACACCAAAGTACACCGCTGTTGTTAACATCGTCATCAACAACAGCATCACCAAAGATGTTGCTAAAACAAACCCTCCATCAGTCCTATTAATTCGATTCATCACATATTCCTTGGCCAAACTTTAACCGACAATTTAATATTTTTAATGTTTTGGTCTTTATCTACATATTCAGAAGTCAATATTATTTTTTTTACCGTAACCATATTCGCTATCGTATTTACATTTGGTATCACAGTAATTCCAGTGGCTGCTTGCATATTGCGAATCAACTCTTGCCCCTGAACATTCCCACTCTTTTTCCAATTTATCCACGGGGAGGGGTGAGTTGCATTTACAGGCCTTAAAGAAAATGCTCCAGTGTATTGATCAGATAGACATGCTGTAGTAAGCACTGTCAGGGATCCAAAGGGTTCATAGCGCAATGCACTATCCGCCACATTCCAGCAAACCTTACTAGAGTTCCTAAGTTCAGTTTGCATAATCTGAGAAGCTAAAAAAAGATCAGCCATAACGTCTGATTTTAAATTTAGCACTCTTGCAGTCTGTGTCTGAGAAACGAACAAAGAAGTCATGCCTGCGAGAACCACAAGTGCAACCACCATCGTTACCATCAATTCAATTAAACTAAATCCCTTTTGCACATGAGAATCATTCATTAGCGTTGCCTTATGTGTGTCAACAGTACAAATCGCGTTTTCCCATTATTCACCCATGAAACTTTGACCGATCTAAGTGGTATAACATTTGCATAATTGTCTACTAAATTACCCATTACCACACCTCCAGGCGTCGCAAGAGGAGCTTGAGCAGCTCTTTGGCTCGCAACAATGTCAAACGAAACAGGAGTGCCTTCTGCCGCCTTGCACCCAGTCCTTGTGACGGCACCTGGCTGCGGAACAGCTATAATTTCTTGAGCAACACCCAAACAGTCCAGTGTAATAACATTCGTATGTTGCCACCCCTCTAAAATCTGTTCGGCCATATGCACTGCCGATAAGCGCTGCTGGGAAACGCCTTCAGATTGAATACTTGCCAAATAAAAGCTCCCCAACGCCAACATCCCTACTGACACAATTACCATTGCAACCATCATCTCAATCAAACTGAAACCTTTATTTGAATACCCAAACATTACAAAAAGTCTCGGCATGTCACTGCAGGAGCACTCATATCCCCAGCACTGGGTTTATCCAAAACATAAGCTCTCCCTATCATGTTGATCCTTACACACTTATAATAATTGCCAACCTTTAACTTTACTGTGCCTGCATTTGATACACTACCACGGCTTTTAAATGTAATGCCCAAATTAGCATTTGTGGTTACAGCCAAACTAGGCGAATATTGACTCAACTCTATTTGTGTATTTGAGCACATTGCACAAACACCTGCATTATTATCATCATAAGTAAATGTTTGGTTGATTGTATCAAACGTAACTACAACATCGCGCGTATCAGCAACCGCTAAAGAACGGGCTTGTTTTAATTTAGCAAGCAATGATACTGTAGCGTTATTAACTGCTGCATGTTCCATTTGAGACTTTAACTCTGGTACCGCCACCGCTGTCAAGATGCCTAAAATTGCAATTACAACCATTAGCTCTAGCAATGTGAACCCAGCTTGATGATATGCTGACTCTTGCCGCAAGGGCAACTTTTCGCTTAGGCTTGGCGATATGCGTTGGATTCCATTCATTATAAAACTATCACTCTCCTTTATGTTACTTGCTGTAATCTGCGTCACAAGTGCGTTTTTGTATTTCTCCAAGGGCTTGCCACAGCTTAACAGCCTTTCTTCTTATCAACCACCCTTAGTCTCACGTATTTTTAACGACCATGGTGAGCTCATTGCCGAATATGCCGATGAACACCGCATTCTAACACCCATGTCTGAAATCCCTCCCATGGTAAAAGATGCTTTTCTTGCTGCCGAGGATGAACACTTTTACAGCCATCCTGGCATCAATCCGGCTCGTATTATGGCAGCCATGCTGGCCAATTTAAAGGCCGGGCACACCGTGCAGGGTGCATCAACCATTACCCAGCAAGTTGCAAAGAATTTTTTACTTACCAATGAAAAAAGTTATGTTCGCAAAGCCAAAGAGGCCATCCTATCTTGGCGAATTGAACAAGCATTCAGCAAAGATGATATTTTATACCTCTACCTTAACCACATATTTTTAGGTCGCGGATCTTATGGTGTTACGTCTGCGGCATGGCGATACTTCCACAAACGTCTGGATGAGCTTACCTTAGGTGAAGCCGCCATGCTTGCAGGCCTGCCCAAAGCCCCTAGCACTTACGCACCTCATCTCAACAACGAACGCGCCACCCAAAGGCGAGATACTGTGCTGCTCCAAATGCAACGCTCAGGTTTTGCTTCTGCCGCGGATGTTGGCAAAGCGCTCAAGGAGCCGCTGATTGTTGCCCCACTACCTGCCCGAAAATTAAATAATGCATATGCCAGCTTAGTTCACGAAACCCTTATCAACACTTTTGGCCGTGCAACCTTACGCCGCCAAGGTTTGAGCATTATTGTGCCCTATGATGAAGCTATTGAAGATGCATCCGTGCACGCTTTGAGAAAAGGCGTGCTCAATCTCGAGAGGCAGCAGCCTTATTTACCTCCAAAACACCATGAAAAAATTTCGTGGGCATCGCTGCTAGAAAATTGGAAAGACAATGCTTCTGAAAACACCAACCCATTAGCCGCAGATGAGCTCATGCCAGCTTTGATTGAAAGTGTAAAAAAAGATGGCTCCTTGCTTGTCAACGATGGCACTCATCAATGGCAACTCAGCGCCCCTGATTGGACTTGGGATGATAAGGATATTGAATACACCCCAGAGCGACCAAAACATTGGGTCGCAGGTGATGAGATTTTATTACGCGGTGACGGCCAAGGTGGCGTTGAGCTCACTCAAAAACCAAGCATTGAATCCGCCCTTTACAGTGTTGATTTAAAACGTGGCACCGTACTGGCTCGTGTGGGTGGTTTTGATTTTGATTTTGGTGATTTTGATCGTGTAAGCCAAGCCAAGCGACAGCCCGGCTCATCTTTTAAACCTTTTTTATACACAACAGCCCTAGAAAAAGGGTTTACCCCTGCAACCATCGTGGTGGATGCGCCCATTGTGTTTGATAGTCAATCAACAGATGATTTTTGGCGGCCTGAAAATTATGGCAATCGTTTTGCAGGCCCTGTCACTCTTCGCAATGCTTTAGAACACTCGCGCAATCTTGTGGCTATTCGGGTCTTACAAGACATTGGCATCAATACTTTTTTGCGTCGTTTGCGCGATTATCCTTTTGATCAAAAATTTCCAAAACAGCTTGCTCTTGCCTTGGGTGTCACTGAAGTTACGCCTGAACAAATGGTTGAATCATACATTGTCATTGCCAGTGGTGGGCTCAAATATAAACCTGTAGCTGTACAACAAGTGCAAGATCGTAATGGCCAAACACTTCACCGCTCTGTGGCAGGAAACCGTTGTCAAACTTGCCATGCCGACCCTGTGTTTGCCGTCAATGAAGTGATGCGCCCTGCCGAACGTATTTTGGATCCTGTTGATGCCTTCCTCATTCAAAACATGATGACAGGTGTTGTCCAACGCGGCACAGCCCGTAAAGCCCGCGTGCTCAAGCGCCCTGTGGCGGGTAAAACAGGCACAACCAATCAACAAATTGATGCATGGTTTATGGGATTCACGCCACAAGTATTAACTGGTGTTTGGGTAGGCAAGGATACCCCATCTCCTATGGGTAGAAAGGCAACCGGCAGTGGCGCGGCATTGCCCATCTGGATTGAAGCTATGCAAGCTATGCATAACAAGCGTCCTATTGTTGATTTTCACGTGCCTGAACAAGGCATTGAATGGGCAGCTATTGATGCCAAAACAGGTTTATTAGCTGGGCCGTCAACACGATACCCCTTCCTGGAAGCCTTCCGAGAAGGCACTGCGCCAACAGAAATAAGCCCCGACACCAGAGTAGAACAAGGCAATGACAACAAAGAACCTACTGATTTCTTCAACACCGAACTATAAAGGAACATACCCATGACTTATCAAAATGCGACCATCACCAAAAAAGCCAATGTCTATTTCGACGGCAAAGTCTCTAGCCGCAACATCATCACTGATGGTGAAAGCAAAACATTAGGTTTCATGCTTGCGGGCTCCTATCACTTCAACACCCAAGCCGCTGAAATCATGGAAGTGTTGGCTGGTTCTTGTGAAATTTGTTTGCAAGGTTCAACCACTTGGGACACCTATATTGAAGGCCAGTCTTTTAACGTGCCTGCAAATAGTTCTTTTGATATCAAAATTACTGAATACCTTGATTACATCTGCCATTTCGCTTGATCAACAAAGGTTAAACATTGAAAAAAGATCATTTTATTCGCGTCCGTGGCGCACGTGTGCACAACCTTAAAAACGTTAGCATAGATTTGCCACGCAACAAACTCGTCGTCATCACTGGTGTGTCTGGCTCAGGTAAATCATCACTCGCCTTTGATACCCTCTACGCTGAAGGGCAACGCCGTTATGTCGAATCATTATCATCCTATGCTCGCCAATTTTTAGGTATGATGGAGCGCCCTGATGTAGATTCCATTGAAGGCTTATCACCTGCCATTTCTATTGAGCAAAAAACCACCAGCCGCAATCCGCGTTCTACAGTTGGCACCATCACTGAAGTTTATGATTATCTGCGTTTGTTATTTGCCCGTGTGGGTCAGCCTCATTGTTATCAATGTGGTGAAATCATCAGCTCGCAACCTGCAAGTCTGATTATTTCTCAACTCGAATCATTAAAAGAAGATACCAAACTACAAATCCTTGCTCCCATAGCACGCAACAAAAAAGGTGAGTTTAAAAAAGAGCTTGCCCAAGCTACAAAAGATGGATTTGTGCGCATTCGCATCAATGGCGAAATCATGCAGCTTGAAGACGCACCAGAACTTGAAAAAAACATTAAACATAATATTGAGCTGGTGATTGATAGGCTGATTATTCGCAAAGGCATACGCACTCGCCTTGCAGACTCTGTCGAAACAGCCCTTCGTTATGGTGAAGGCATGTTGATTGCTCTTATTGGCAATGATGAAACGCTTTTTTCTGAAAAATGCGCTTGTGCAGCATGTGGCATTTCTTATCCTGAAATTGAACCGCGGTTATTCTCTTTCAACTCACCCGCTGGTGCATGTTCACAATGTGATGGCATTGGCAGACAAACTATTTTTGACCCAGCCTTGGTTGTCCCTCATCCTGAATTAACCCTTGATCAAGGTGCTGTTGATCCATGGGGTGGCCGTGAAACATTTATGTATCGCCAAACCATTGAAGCCGTTGCTCAATTTATGGGTGCTGACATGCACACACCTTTTGAGCAGCTGTCCGCCGAAGCACAAAAAGCAATTTTATATGGCACAGGGCGCAAAAAAGTTGATTTTGTTTTTGAAACGGCAACCCAAGCACGCACAGTAAGCCGCCCATTTGAGGGTGTGATTCACAATCTGGATCGCCGCTACAAAGAAACAAGCTCTGATGATGTGCGCGAAGAATTATCGAAATACATCAATGCCATTGATTGCCCAAAATGTGAAGGCTCGCGTTTGAACACAACCGCACGCCATGTTTTGCTTGGTGGATTATCATTGCCAACGATTTGTAAGCTACCTTTAAGGGAAACTCAGCTTTGGATACAGCAACTTCAACTGAACAAACAAGATCAAGAAATTGCTGAAAAAGTGCTTGAAGAGATTTCAGCGCGTTTGGGTTTTATGATCGAAGTTGGCCTTGATTATTTAAGTCTGAACCGCACATCAGGCACTTTATCTGGTGGTGAAGCTCAACGCATCCGCCTTGCTACTCAAATTGGTTCTGCTTTGGTGGGTGTGCTTTATATTTTGGATGAACCATCCATTGGTTTGCATCAGCGCGACAATGATAGATTACTTGGCACCTTAAAACGACTCCGTGATTTGGGTAATTCAGTGATTGTCGTGGAACATGACGAAGATGCCATTCGCACAGCCGATTTTGTGGTTGATATGGGGCCATTGGCTGGTGAGCATGGTGGTGAAATTGTAGCATCGGGTAGCTTGAAAGATATTCTCGCCAAAAAAACACTTACTTCAGATTATTTAACAGGTCGCAAAGCTATTAAAATACCCAAACGCCGTCCTGTGCCTAAAAAACATCCCATGCTTGGTATAGTTGGAGCAACCGAACACAACTTAAACCATGTTACGGCAGAATTTCCTATTGCCCGTTTCACTTGTGTCACAGGTGTTTCTGGCTCTGGAAAATCAACGCTTACCTTGGACACGCTTTACCGTGCTTTTGCACGTGCTAAAGGTTTGAAAACAGAGCGGGTAGGCAACCACACCGCACTCATTGGCGAAGATCAACTCGATAAAATTATTGATATTGACCAAAGCCCTATTGGCAGAACACCTCGCTCAAACCCTGCGACATACACAGGCATATTCACACCCATTCGTGAGTTGTTTGCTGCCGTACCTGAATCACGCGCACGCGGCTACAAACCTGGTCGATTTTCTTTTAATGTGAAAAGTGGTCGCTGTGAAGCATGTCAGGGTGATGGCATGATTAAAGTAGAAATGCACTTTTTACCCGATGTTTATGTCAACTGTGAAACATGCCAAGGCAAACGTTATAATCGTGAAACTTTGGACGTGCGGTATAAAGGTAAAACCATTGATGAAGTCTTAAATTTAACAGTCGAAGAAGGTGCCGCGTTTTTTGATGCCGTGCCCTCACTCAAAAACCGCCTCAATACCCTACAACAAGTTGGTTTGGGTTATATTCGCTTGGGTCAGGCTGCAACTACGCTTTCAGGTGGTGAAGCACAACGCGTCAAACTTGCCAAAGAACTCGCTCGCAAAGCTACAGGTGATACTTTATATATCTTAGATGAACCCACCACTGGCCTGCACTTCGCCGATGTTGATAAATTGCTTGATGTATTACATGCCTTAGTCAATCGCGGTAACACTGTGATTGTGATTGAGCATAACCTTGATGTCATCAAAACCGCAGATTGGGTTATCGACATGGGCCCAGAAGGTGGTGATAAAGGCGGACAAGTCATGGTCGCTGGCACACCTGAAACAGTAGCTAAACATAAATCTTCATGGACAGGTAAATACCTTCAACCACACCTAAAATATTAAGCTTACTCCAAATAATATAATTTCCTTAACATTTGATTCATTCTAAGTTTAGCGACTACACATAGTATTCACCTCAGACTTATCGAATGTTATCGAATGAACACAAAGGAACGAGATGAAACACAATAGATTTTACATTGCAGGATTATTCATCGCAGGCATCACTTCAATGGCAACCTTGGCCTTGGCCGATGACGATGAGTTTGGTGAACGTGGTGAGTATGAAGGTCGTACGAGCACATACTCCAAAGCACAACAACCACGCATACCTGTGGTAAACCAAGGTTATCAAAAAGAATGTGCTGCATGCCATTTAGCTTACCCAGCAAGCTTTTTGCCCAGCCAATCATGGTCCAAAATCATGAACGGCCTCGATCATCACTTTGGTGAAAATGCTGAGCTTGATATCAAAACGAAAACAGACATAACAACTTACCTTACAACCCATGCCACAGAAAGGTATGTACGTAATATATCGAAACTTACCAATGAAAAAGATATCCCTACTCGCATCACAGAAACAAATTATTTTAAACGCGAACATCGTGAAGTTCCTGCTCGAATGGTAACAGGAAACCCTGACGTCAAATCCTTTTCTAACTGTCAATCATGCCATACAGCTGCCATACGCGGTTCATTTAGTGAAGCTGGGATTAGAATACCGAACTACGGCGGATGGGATTAACGTCTTTGCACCTATTTTAGTGTTCAAACACATTTGAAGTGACCTGCTCGCGCAGTCTGTTAGCTTGCGCGAGTTCTTTTTAAAATTTAGCTACTACAAAGTCTTGCTGCCCTTGATTTTTCAACCCTTTTAAGGGCGAAAATAAATAGGCCGTAATTTTACAATTCAGGAGTTTCATTCATGTTATTTGTTGCTGTTCGTGCTGCGCGCCGTGCTGGAGACATCATTCTTCGCCACTACGAAGATCGTGATTCTTATCAAGTCAAACAAAAACAAGACCGCGATTTTGTCACCGAAGTAGATCAACGTGCCGAAGGCATCATCATCAATGAAATTCGTAAACATTACCCTAACCACGGTATTATTGCTGAAGAATCCACACCCATCAATCCTAATGCCGACATCCAATGGCATATCGACCCCTTAGATGGCACCACAAATTTTGTGCATGGTTTCCCTCACTTTTGCGTTTCCATTGCTGCTTGGCAGAAAGGTAAACCATTGCTAGCCGTGGTGCATGATCCCATGCGCAACGAGACTTTTGAAGCTAAAAATGGTGGTGGCGCTTTCTTAAATCGTCGCCGCTTGCGTGTCAGCGACTGTAAAAAAGTCAGTCAGGCTTTATTTGCCTCAGGTTTACCACCTTATCGCCGTGAAGGCCTTGATGATTTCCAGAAACGTATGGATGTTTGTATGCGTAATGCTGATGGTTATCGCCGTGGTGGCTCTGCCGCACTTGATCTGGCTTATGTTGCCGCAGGTCGCATTGATGCTTATTGGGAAGCTGGTCTTAAATCTTGGGATATCGCGGCAGGCGTGTTGCTTGTACAAGAAGCTGGTGGCATGGCAACGGGATTAAGTGGCGAAAGCATTGACCTCAACAAAGGTGATGTACTTGTTGGCAATCCCGAGCTTCACCAATCATTCCAAAAACTACTTAAACTATAAACAAAAAGCCCCTGCAAAACATTCGTCTTGCAGGGGCTTATTATCTTAATGGTCTTTCAATCAGCTTTTCTTGCGACGCGCAAAAAAGCCTAGTGATAAGATTGCAAACGTTAGCAACAATGGTGCAGCAGCCGAGTTGGTCATACAACCACCACCTGAAGATGCCCCCCCTGTTGGCGTTTGCGCAGGCACTGTTCGTTCAACAATCAAGGTAGGCGTTGCACTTGTTGTTGTCACAGTCACACTTCCTGCCGCAGATGATGCCGATTTCAACTCTGTTGAAGCACCTGTCGCTGGAACTTCATATACTTTGACTAAACCTGAAGCCACACCAGCTTCAAATGTTAGCGTTACAGATCCTGCTGTAGCAAGCGTTAGCGCTGAACTCACACCACCCAAAATTTCTTGGCCTGCTGCAAGGGTAAAAGTATTGTTTGTTGCCGCATATAAATCCGTCACGCCGGCAAGCGTAATGGCTTGTACTGCTGCAGCCCCATTGGCCAACACGGCACCTTTTCCTGCAAGTTTTCCTAGGCTGCCCGTCGGTTTCGCAGCCGCATCAATAAGACTGGTAGCACTCCTAAGTTCAAGAATATTACTAAAACCATCATTATCGGAATCGGCAGCTTCAATGGCTACAAATGCCGCATTCGTTCTGCCATCCTTACTTCCACCTGCGCCTTTGTAAGCACTACCATAGGCATTTAATCCCGGTTGCAAACCGCTATGGCAAACAAAACAGCTTGTTTGGCCGTTGCCAGGGTAGAATGCTGAAAATGAATTTTGTGCGCCTTGATCTGCACTTGCTGTTGTTGCACCAAAACTGGTGAGTGCAAGCACGATACTTACCGTAGTGATTTTTTTGAATTGCATTTGAAACTCCTCATTACCAAAAATGGTACATTCGCTTGGCTAGCCCCTATGGCGCTAACGTTCGCGGCTCACCATGAAAGGTGGGAATGAGAATGAGGTGATTCAAATCTGACTATTTGGTAAGGATGTTTATACTTAAGCAGCAGGAAAGATAAGCCCGATGACTGTGCCCTGCTCTATTTTACTTTCGATTTCAATCTCGCCACCATGTGCTTTCATCATGCTTTCTACATAACTTAACCCAAGACCATTGCCTTTGGATGTGCGGCTCTTCTCAGCGCGGTAAAAACGTTTGCAGACATGAGGGATATCATCTTGTGCAATGCCTTCACCAGTATCTGCAACGGACACACACCAAGTATGTTTCAATGGTTCAAGATGAATGCGGATAGATCCCGAATCAGGTGTAAACTTAATGGCATTATCAAGCACATTGGCTAACACACGTTGCAATTTCATTTTATCCCCTGAAATTTCTGCCTGTGCCTCATGCATTTGAAGCGTTAACG
>JAJFLD010000083.1 GCA_021772875.1 Ghiorsea sp.
AAAGCAATAGAAATGCCAATGCCAAAAGCTATATGACACAAGACTTCCAAGCCATAAAAATAGTTTTATTGCCTAAAAAATAATCTAGCTATGATGAATACATGCTCATTTTTTGATTTTTTAAGTTTGCCTATCGCTTGAAAGAAGAGCACCTCATCATGTTTCGTGAGACACGAGCAAGCGGTTGCTTGAGCTTAGTCCTTTTACGATGGATTGCTTTTAAATATGACACAGGATAACGGTGGTAACATCATCGCTATTGAGTGCTGTTGCCCCATCCATGCTTGCGTATCGGTGATAAGTTCACCTGCATTACCAAGATTGGATCCGCCATAAGTTTTGGCATCGGTATTAAGGATTTCAACATATCTACCTGCTGCTGGCACACCCAAACGGTAATGCTCACGTGGCACGGGCGTAAGGTTGAGCACCACGACCACAAACCCACCATTTTTATCACGCCGCACAAAGCTTAAAATGGATTGCGCTGCATCATTACAATCCAACCATTGGAAACCTCCGTCTTCAAAGTCCACTTCATGCAACGCAGGTTCATCTTTATACAAATGGTTCATATCACGCATCATCAATTGCAAGCCACGATGCGGCATGAAGTTGGCTTGATCCCATGATAAAGCATCATCAAAGTTCCACTCTGGCCACTGCCCAAACTCCAAACCCATAAACTGCAATTTTTTGCCTGGATGAGCATACATAAAGGCATAAAGAAGACGCAAGTTGGCAAATTTTTGCCAATCATCTCCTGGCATTTTTTGCGGCATAGAACCTTTACCATGCACCACTTCATCATGTGAAAATGGTAAAATGAAATTTTCTGTAAAGGCATAAACCATGGAAAACGTTAATGCGTGATGATGGTATGAACGGTGGATAGGATCTTCTTCAAAATAAGCCAAAGTGTCATTCATCCAACCCATATTCCATTTCATAGTAAAACCAAGCCCACCAAGATAAGTCGGGCGAGAGACCATAGGGAATGATGTAGATTCTTCTGCCATGGTCACAGCGCCCGGAAAACGCTCGTGCACAAGATGATTAAACTGCTTTAAAAAAGCCACAGCCTCCAAATTTTCACGTCCACCGAATTTATTGGGCACCCACTCCCCTTCTTCACGTGAATAATCCAAATAAAGCATAGATGCCACTGCATCCACCCGCAAACCATCAAGATGGTATTCATCCAACCAAAACAAAGCCGATGCAATCAAAAAGTTGCGTACTTCATTCCGACCAAAATTAAAGATATAGGTACCCCAATCTTTGTGTTCGCCAAGTCTTGGGTCTTCATGCTCATACAACGGTGTACCATCAAAACGCGCTAAACCATGCGCATCTTTGGGAAAATGTGCTGGCACCCAATCAAGGAATACACCAATGCCATGCTGATGACAGTGATCAACAAAATAACGGAAATCATCTGGCGAACCAAAACGACTGGTCGGCGCAAAATAACCCACTGTTTGATAACCCCATGAACCATCAAAGGGGTGTTCGGTGACAGGCATGAGTTCAATATGCGTATAACCCATCCAAGTACAGTACTCGACAAGTTGATGTGCCAAATCCTGATAACTCATATAAGTATCATGCGCACGACGCCATGAGCCAAGATGCACTTCATAAATGCTCATAGGTTTGTCAGCAGCTTGCTGTACAGGTCGATTTTTCACCCATGTTTCATCCTGCCATCGGTAACGTTTTGGATTGTGCACCACACTTGCTGTGGCAGGGCGTAATTCCATCTGCTGCGCATAAGGGTCGGTTTTCTCAAACACATCACCATTTTTAGCTCTGATTTCAAATTTGTAGGTTTCACCCGCACATAAACCAGGAATAAAAATTTCCCAAACTCCTGATGAACCTCGCACACGCATTTGGTGCTCTCGCCCATCCCAATGGTTGAAATTACCGACCACACTTACCCGATCTGCAGCAGGTGCCCAAACAGCAAAACCAACCCCCTGCATACCTTCATGCTCACGCACATGGGCACCCATAATACGGTACTTTTCAAAATGATTACCCTCACCAATCAAGTGCAAATCCATTTCGCCTAAAAAGGGTGTGAATCGATAAGTATCCTCTTCTTCCCAGCTATGCCCTTCTTTATTTTCGATTTTAAAGCGGTAAGCCTTTTTAAAACTTCCAGTTTTCCAGTGGCATTCAAAAACATCTGTGCCAACCAAACGTTGCATCGCTTGCGCTTGCTCACCTTCACCTATCAACCACATTTTTTCTGCACGAACTTTGAGGGTGCGAACAACAATTCCACCCTTTTCGCCTTCATGCCTGCCCAACCATGCAAAGGGATCGTGGCTGCATGCTTCTACAATAGCCCAAGCTTGCGGCGATAAAATTGCTTTACTCATGAAAAGCCTCGTTGGTTGTACATCTGCTATAAATCATGTGATCACTGTCGGTTTATCACGACCCGTTAATGCCTGTAGCTGCGACACTTCATCCGCTGCTTTAATCATTTCTTGTAAGGCATCTTGAGCATCTACATCGTGTTTTGTATTATCTTGCTCATACGATTCCAAATAAATACGAATCGTTGCCCCACTCGTACCCGTGCCCGACAAACGGAAAATAATGCGTGAACCATCTTTAAATAGTATCCGCACACCTTGATTTTCGCTCACACTGCCATCAATGGGGTCGGTATACGCAAAATCATCACATGTTTCTACCAAACGCCCTGCCAATAATGTACCTGGCAAGCGAGCAAAGGCATCCCGCACATTTTGCAAAACTTGTGTCGCTGCAGCTGAGTCTACGCCTTCATAATCATGGCGAGAATAAAAATTTCGCCCGAAGGTTGCCCAATGATCAGCCAAAATGCCTTCCACCGACATTTGGCGGACTGCCAAAATATTCAGCCAAAACAACACTGCCCAAAGCCCATCTTTTTCACGCACATGATCCGAACCCGTGCCAAAAGACTCTTCACCACACAAAGTTACCTTACCTGCATCCATTAAATTGCCAAAAAACTTCCAACCTGTTGGTGTTTCATAACAATCCACACCCAAAGATGCAGCCACTCTATCTGCTGCTGCAGAAGTTGGCATGGAACGCGCCACACCATTGATGCCAGCTGCATAACCTGGCACAAGCTTGGCGTTGGCGACCATCACTGCAAGAGAGTCACTTGGTGTGACAAAAAAGTGATGACCAAGAATCATATTTCTATCACCATCTCCATCAGAAGCTGCACCAAAGTCTGGCGCGTCTTCACCATATAATAAATCAACCAATTCGTGGGCATAGGTCAAATTGGGGTCGGGATGACCGCCAGCGAAGTCTTCCTTAGGTTCACCATTCATCACCGTGCCCGCAGGTGCGCCCAACATATCTTCAAGAATTGTTTTGGCATAAGGGCCCGTGACTGCATGCATAGCATCAAAGACCATAGAAAAATCATCTTCAAGTAAGCTTCGAATGGCTTTGAAATCAAACAATGATTGCATCAAAGCCGCATAATCGGCCACTGGATCAATCACTTCAACCTGCATCTCACCGATATGAAACATACCAACCACATCAAGATTGATATCCTCACAGGTAACAATTTTATATTGTTTTAAAACCAAGGTTTGCGCATAAATAGCTTCAGTTACAGCTTCAGGGGCAGGGCCACCATTACTTATATTATATTTAATACCAAAATCTTCATCAGGCCCCGCGGGATTGTGACTAGCCGAAAGAATAAGGCCGCCATACGCTTCGTGTTGCCGAATTACGCAAGAAGCGGCAGGTGTTGAAAGAATACCACCCTGCCCAACCAATACTTTGCCAAAACCATTGGCTGCTGCCATTTTAAAAATAATTTGAATAGCTTGGCGATTATAATAACGCCCATCACCACCGAGCACCAAAGTCTGCCCTTTGAAATCACCAATCGAATCAAAAACAGCTTGGACAAAATTCTCTAGGTAGTGTGGTGATTGAAATACTTTAACTTTTTTGCGTAGCCCTGATGTGCCTGGGCGTTGCCCTTCAATAACTTGGGTTGAAATGGTCTGAACCTTCATTTTTATACCCTCCTTGCTGCGGCAAGACTAACCCATGCACCTGTTTAAAACCACATGGTAAATTCTTTTTTCTTCTGCTAACATAGGCTTTGTGTTTTAAAGAATAAAAGCATAGGGAGAAAGCGCTATGATTCCACGGGACGACGATCACCAAGGGCCACACATGGAACGCAACATCAGTATGTTAACTGCCAATACGGTTGCATTGGTTTTAGCAGGAGGCCGAGGCTCACGCCTTAATGCACTCACAGATTGGCGAGCCAAACCCGCAGTTCCTTTTGGCGGGAAATTTCGCATCATCGATTTTCCAATGTCCAATTGCATCAATTCTGGCATTCGCCGCATTTCAGTGGTCACACAATACAAGTCGCACTCACTGCAACGTCACCTACAGCGTGGCTGGAGTTTTATGTCAGGGCAATTTGGTGAGTTTGTTGAAGTATTACCTGCCCAACAACGCATGGGTGATGACTGGTATACTGGCACTGCCGATGCAGTGTTTCAAAATCTTGATATTATCCGTCACTACGACCCAGAATATATACTGGTTCTTGCAGGCGACCATATTTATAAGATGGACTATGGTAGAATGATTGCCGCCCATGTCGCCAAAGGTGCTGACATCACGGTTGGCTGTATCCCCGTTCCTTTAGAAGAAGCCAAAAGTTTTGGTGTGATGGCCATTGATGCCGAATCTCGTGTCATTGAATTCACCGAAAAACCAGAGCGCCCCAAACACATGCCCAACAATGAAACCAAAGCTTTGGCATCCATGGGTATTTATGTTTTCTCAGCCCAATACCTGCGCGCACGGCTGCAAGAAGATGCCGTTGATGCCGATTCCACCCATGATTTTGGTCATGATGTTATTCCCCATGCCATTCAAAATGCTGATGCCTTTGCTTTCCCTTTCTTAGAAGGTAACACAGGAGCTCCAGGTTATTGGAAAGATGTTGGTACAATAGATTC
>JAJFLD010000084.1 GCA_021772875.1 Ghiorsea sp.
TGTATCTCGAATGGCATCTGCTTGAGAAAAATCACGTGCTTTTTTTGCTACATCACGCGCTTTGATAAGCGTTTCAATGTGTGTTGTATCCACATCTTCGCCATGAAACCAATCACTCACCTCTTGTGTCAAAAGCCCAAAAAAGCCTGTCATCGCAAGGAATTGCGCTGCCAATACATCTGTTTTTTCACCCTTATCCAAAGCTTTATTCAGCTCTCGGCAGGTTTCAAACAATACAGCAATCGCTTCAGCGGTATTAAAATCATCATTCAAGGCATCACTAAATGTTTCAGGAAAAGAAGTTTGATTTTTTTCTTGGACAAACTCAGCAAGCCTACGTTTGGTTTCATACAAACGATCCAAGCCTGCTTTGGCAACATCCAAAGCCATATCAGAGTAATCCAGAGGTGAGCGGTAATGTGTACCTAAAATAAACATACGAATCACTTCAGGCTCATATTTTTCCAATACTTCAGCAATGGTGAAAAAATTACCCAATGATTTGGACATTTTCTCTGCATTGATGTTCACAAACCCATTGTGCAACCAGTATTTGGCAAAACCACCATCATTGGCTGCACGGGCTTGGGCAATTTCATTCTCATGGTGTGGAAACTTCAAATCCATGCCGCCGCCATGAATATCAAAGGTATTGCCCAAATGTTTACAGCTCATCGCTGAACACTCAATATGCCAACCTGGCCTGCCCTTACCCCAAGGTGAATCCCAAGAAGGTTCATCAGGTTTGGCTTGTTTCCACAGCACAAAATCAAGTGGATCGTGTTTGTGTTCATCCACATCAACACGGCTTCCAGATTCCAAATCATCAATATTTTTACCTGAAAGCTTTCCATACTCAGCAAATTGGCGCACAGCATACAACACATCACCTGAGCTGCTGACATACGCAAAACCGCGATGAATCAAAGCTTCAATCATGCTTATCATTTCAGGCATATATTGGGTTGCGCGCGGCTCTAATGTCGGGCGCAAGCAGCCCAATGCATCCATATCTCTATGAAAAGCATCAATCATCTGTTGCGTAAACTCATCCGTAGATATTTTAGCCGCGTTGGCGCGTTGTATGATTTTATCATCCACATCCGTGAAATTGCGCACATAACTCACATCATAACCTGATTGCTCTAACCAACGATACATCATGTCAAACACAACCATGACCCGTGCATGCCCAATATGACATTGATCATAAACTGTCACGCCACAGACATACATGCCCACTTTGTTGGCTTGTAAAGGTTTAAAAACTTCCTTTTTTCGCGAAAGTGAATTGTAAACCCATAATTCAGTCATTTAAATAGTATCCAGCACGTTTTTTAAGCGCAGTGTTACTTCTTCTTGACCAAGAAAAGTGACCACGCGGCTCATTTCTGGGCCATGTGCTTGGCCTGTTAGCGCAAGGCGAAGTGGCATAAACAAAGCTTTGCCTTTTTGCCCAGAAACTTCTTTAAGCGCTGTAGTCCATGCTGCCCAATCGGCTTGCTCTAAATCTTTCCATGTGGCCAGTGCAGCATCAAAAAACGTAGCCCCTGCGCCTTGTAGAGTTTGTACATCTTCACTCGCAAAAGGTGTTTCTAAATCAAACAAACGTTTAAATTGCAATATATCTTCAACTTTATTTAAGTTGCCACCCAACATCTCAGCTAAAGCTAGGCTTTGCTGCTCATCAATATTACTGCCCTGCTCTTTGCATGCAGCTATCAGCAATGGTGCTAAAGTTTCGGCAGGCAAGGCGTGTAATATTTTGGTATGCCAGCGCCACATATCATCATTAGACCAGCGCACAGATGAAGTGGATAAATGTTCGATATCAGTATGGGCAGTTAATGCCGCAATGGTGGTTGCATCATCAGGGATATTAGGGTGGCCCAAACGCACCATGGCTTGTTGTAAAGCTTCAGGAAACAACCCTGCTTGACGCAAATCAGCAACACTATGGCTACCTGTGCGTTTCGAAAGCCTAGCCCCATCCTCACCCAGCAATAAACCATGATGCAAACAAGTGGGCGCTGTATACCCCAATGATTCCAACATCCAGACTTGGTAAGCAGAATTGGTTAAGTGGTCATCGCCGCGCAAGACATGGGTAATGCCATCTACAGCATCATCAATGGCGTTGGGCAATAAAAAAGTAAAGGTGCCATCTGAGCGAACCACAACAGGGTCATCCAAATCTTTACGCAAGAAATGCACATTATCACGCAACAAATCAGGCACCACAACTTCGCCCGCATCAGCATGCACTGCCAATCGCCAAACATGTGTCTCAGCCTTCAAACGTGTTTGACGCTCATCCGCAGATAAGGCGCGACAGCGACCATTATACCGTGGCGGCAGCCCGCGGGAGGTGGCAAGTTTTCTGTCTAAATTCAATTGGCTTTCGCTGCAAAAACAAGGGTATGCAAGGTTTCCTTCAGCCAGTTTCTCTAAAGCATTGCGATGTTGTTCGGCGTGTTTGGATTGAAACAATGGCTCATCATCCCACTGCAAACCAAGCCACAACATATCTTCTTTAAGCGCATCAATATACTGCTGCTCAGAGCGACTTTGATCGGTATCTTCAAAACGCAGCAGAAATTTTCCGCCCATTTTTTTGGCAAACATCCAGTTTAACATGGCAGTTCGCACATTGCCCAAATGCATCAAGCCTGTGGGTGATGGTGCAAAACGTGTAGTGACCTTACTCATCTTTCTGATTCCTCTTTGCCCATCTCTGTTTTCGTTTCAGGCATAATAATCATCGTTTCATCAGGATATACATATCCAAGCTCTCTATGAATCACTTCTTCCAATGTTTTAGGATCTTCTCGCAAACGAATCACGTCTTGACCAAGCTTGCCCTTTGTATTTTTCAAATCATGAATATCCGATTCAAGTTGCTGCTGCTCAATATATTCCTGTTTAAAAACAAAATACCCATGATCTGAAAAAACCAAATCCCAAATCATGAGTACCATAATGCTTATACCAACAGCATAAATTAGCCAAAGATACAGCCGCTTCAAATCAATTTTGTTCAGATGTTAAGCTCGAGAAAATGCAGACATACCTGCATATTTCGCTTTGCTTCCCAAGGCTTCTTCAATGCGAAGCAATTGATTATATTTGGCCATACGATCCGAGCGAGAAGCAGAGCCCGATTTAATCTGTCCACACGATAAAGCCACAGCCAAATCTGCAATAGTGGTATCTTCTGTTTCACCAGAACGATGCGACATCATACAACGATAACCTGCATCATGTGCCATAGTCACAGCCGCAATGGTTTCAGTTAATGTGCCAATTTGGTTCACTTTAACCAGCAATGCATTGGCAATGCCTTTATCAATGCCTTCTTTTAAAATTTCAGGGTTGGTTACAAATAAATCATCACCAACAAGCTGAACCTTCTGACCCAAACGTTCAGTTAATAATTTCCAGCCATCCCAATCATTTTCATCCAAACCATCTTCAACAGACACAATGGGATATTGCGTACAAAAGGATTCAATCAAATCAACCAAACCTTCTGCATCAAGCTTGCGGCCGCCTTCGCCATCAAGCACGTAACTACCATTTTTGTAAAACTCAGATGCAGCCATATCTGTAGCCAGCACGACATCAGAACCTGCTTTCAAACCTGTTTGTTCGATAGCTTCAAGGATAACGGTAATGCCTTCTTCATTGGAGCCTAGGTTTGGTGCAAAACCACCTTCATCACCCACTGCCGTAATATGCCCGCCTTTTTGCAACACTGATTTCAAAGCGTGAAAAACTTCCGCACCCATATCCAAGGCTTCAGCAAAACTAGAAGCGCCTGCTGGAGCAATCATATATTCTTGGAAATCAATGCTATTATCAGCATGTGAGCCACCATTGATTACATTCATGCAAGGTACTGGCATCAACACAGCACTGTTGCCACCAAGATATTTAAATAACGGCACTTCATCTTCGGCTGCTTGGGCTTTGGCCACAGCCATCGACACGCCCAAGATAGCATTTGCACCTAAACGACTTTTATTGGCTGTACCATCAAGCGCAATCAAAGCATGGTCTAAACCGCGCTGATTTTCAGCATCCAAACCCACAACTGTTTTCGCAATCTCAGTATTCACATAAGCCACTGCTTTGTGAACACCTTTACCACCCAAACGTTTACCACCATCTCTAAGCTCAACAGCTTCACGTTGACCTGTTGATGCGCCACTCGGCACCGCTGCGCGGCCAAATGCGCCAGACTCCAAACGAACATCTACTTCTACTGTGGGGTTACCACGAGAATCAAAAATCTCACGTCCAAATACACTTGCAATTTTACTCACTTCTTACTCCTAATCAGCCCCATTGCTGATAAATTTCTTTGTTTATTTTACGATTTAACTTTTTACAACAGCATCAATTTTTTTCAATGCTATCAATAATGCTTCCAAATCTTCCAAAGCTACAGAGTTTGGACCATCGGATTTTGCATTGTCTGGATCAGGATGCACTTCCATAAATACAGCAGCAACACCAATGGCAACAGCTGCACGTGACAACCCTGGAACAAATTCCCTATTGCCACCTGTTGCGCCCCCAAGCCCGCCAGGCTGTTGCACAGAATGTGTGGCATCAAAAACCACTGGCGCACCAGTTTCAGCCATCACAATCAACGAACGCATATCTGAAACCAAATTATTATAACCAAAACTCGTGCCACGATCACACAACATGATGTCGGCATTACCCGTAGATTGTGCTTTCCTCAGCACGTGCGGCATATCCCAAGGCGCTAAAAATTGGCCTTTTTTAACATTCACAGGTTTACCCGCTTTGGCAACCTCTGTAATGAAATCAGTTTGGCGACATAAAAAAGCAGGTGTTTGCAAAATATCAGCTACTTTTGCCACGGGCACTGCTTGTTCGGGTGTGTGTACATCCGTGATGATAGGCACACCCACCTCATCTTTTACGCGTTGTAAAATACGCAAACCTTCTTGCATACCAGGGCCACGAAAGCCATCCACACTTGTGCGGTTGGCTTTATCAAAGCTTGATTTAAACACAAAAGGAACACCAACACGTGCTGCAATATCACGGATTTGAGTGGCCACTTTGATGCTGAATTCTTCACCTTCAATCACACAAGGCCCAGCAAACAAGACAAAGGGTAAATCATTACCAATTTCAAAATTAGCTACTTTAATATGATGGTTCATGTATCACCTCTAGAGCCAGTCTCTGCTTGTTTCTTAGCTGCGGCAACAAAACCTGCAAATAATGGATGCGGTGCATAAGGCCGTGACAAAAACTCTGGGTGAAATTGGCACGCCACAAACCATGGATGATTTCTCACCTCAACCATTTCTACCAAAGAATCATCTGGTAGTGTTCCTGAGATCACCAAACCAGCTTCTTCTAATTGTTTGCGGTAGGTATTGTTGAACTCATACCTATGACGATGACGCTCACGAATCTCAGCTTTACCATAGGCTTCGCTGGCAAGCGTGCCTGCAATCACTTTACATGGATAACCACCCAAACGCATAGTGCCGCCCAAATCTGAAGTTGCATCACGTTGTACTTTTTGACCATCTTCTTCCCACTCTGTCATCAATGCAATCACAGGATGTGGTGTGGTTTCATCAAATTCGCTGCTATTGGCATCTTCAAGACCTACAACGTTACGCGCAAATTCAACCACAGCCATTTGCATGCCCAAACAAATGCCTAAGAAAGGTATATTGTTTTCGCGCGCATATTGAATAGCCAGCATTTTACCAAGTGTACCACGTTCACCAAAACCACCCGGCACCAAGATAGCATCAACATGAGCCAGTTTCTCCAAACCACTTTGTTCTAATTTTTCAGCATCAATATATTCAATCAATACCCGAACACCATGGCTCATACCACCATGAATCAATGATTCATTAATGGATTTGTATGCATCTGCAAGCTTGACGTACTTACCAACCATAGCCACGCGAACCAAACGCTCAGGTGAACGTATTTTATCACATATATCCTGCCAAACACTTAAATCAGGTGCCTTGTCTTCAATGCCAAATTGTTTAAGCAACACCGAGCCAAGCCCACCATCGCGCAAAATCAAAGGTACAGCATAAATTGTATCTACATCAGGCATAGCAATCACTGCCTTTTTTTCCACATTACAAAACAAAGCAATTTTATCTTTTTCGCCTTGCGGGATATTCTTTTCACTGCGACACAATAAAGCATCAGGCTGAATGCCAATTTCACGCAATTTTTGCACAGAATGCTGCGTTGGTTTGGTTTTTAATTCGCCTGCTGTTGCAATATAGGGCAACAAAGTAAGGTGGATAAAGGCGGTGTTTTCACGCCCTAGCTCAAAGCGAAGCTGGCGAATAGCTTCTAAAAATGGCAAAGATTCGATGTCGCCTACTGTCCCACCAATTTCAACCAAGGCAATATCCGCGTTTTCAGAACGTAATGAAAGCACACCTTGTTTAATGCGGTCGGTAATATGCGGAATCACTTGTACTGTCGCACCAAGGTAATCACCACGGCGCTCTTTACGAATCACCGAGCCGTATACACGGCCTGTGGTAAGGTTAGAACGCTTGGTCATGTTAGCATGTGTAAATCGCTCATAGTAACCAAGGTCAAGGTCCGTTTCTGCACCATCATCGGTGACAAAAACCTCGCCATGTTGGTAGGGGCTCATCGTACCTGGATCCACATTGATGTAAGGATCCAGTTTTTGCATGGTTACAGAAAGACCACGGGCTTCAAATAAGGCTGCAAGGCTGGCTGCGGCAATCCCTTTACCCAAAGAGGATACTACGCCGCCAGTTACAAAGATAAAACGTGTTTGATTATTAGATGGATTCATGTCGGGAGCGAATGTTATCAGACGCCCTTACTGCTTTCCAGCACTGAAATAATTAGCCCTACTGGCTCCAAATTTTTACCCTTATTCTCATCTATTAAATCGTCGAACTTTACAATAACTTTGACATAAAAATTAATGCTTGACGAAGACCCTGCCAGCGCTAAAGTTCGCCGCGTTCAATGCGGGTATAGCTCATCTGGTAGAGCGCGACCTTGCCAAGGTCGAGGTAACCGGTTCGAACCCGGTTACCCGCTCCAAACACAAAAGGGAGTCTGGTTTGTCTAACGACTCAGGCTCCCTTTTTTTATTCTTTTTTTAGGATAAGCTTCAAAAGCATGGCAGGGTGGCTCAGTGGTACGGCGGGGGATTGCAAATCCCTTATTCGCGAGTTCGATTCTCGCCCCTGCCTCCAATTTCAACCTTAGAATATATCTTAGGTTGGCAGTGCATGCCGGGATGGCGGAACTGGTAGACGCAAGGGACTTAAAATCCCTCGAAAGCAATTTCGTGCGGGTTCGACTCCCGCTCCCGGTACCACGCATCAAAAAAGCCTGTAAGCATAACGCTTACAGGCTTTTTTATTCCTTAATTTTTCCTACCCTTTTACTTGTAACGTTTAAAAACGGTATCCAACAGATATAGAACCAGTTCCAGCAGAGAACTTATTCGCACTAGAAGTAGAAGCTTTATAGTCACCTGCAGTACGGAAAGAAATAACATTCCAGTTCAGATTCACATCTTTCCAGTTATAACCAAAACCACCACCTATAAGTCCACCTGTATGACGCTCCGAAAGATTTCTTACTGATTGCTTCCACGTTTCACTATAAAGTCCTAGGCTACCATAATAAGTGAAACCAAGACCATTCGGCCCAAATCTCAACGATGCATCAAAACCTTTCATGGTACTATTTGAATCAGCAAGTTCTTCCAATGAATACAAAGAGCCATTAACCGCAAGAGTATCAGTGATGTCATAACCGCCAGTAATAGCAGTACCTGACCAAGTATAGCTATAATTTGCCAAACCTATCTTTTCATTAACAACTAAGGTATATGTACTGATTCCAATATTACTCCGCCCTTCTTCCGCAATTGCTTGTGTTGTAAAAGTACCCATACACAATCCAATAGCAAATATTGCTTTTTTCATCTTTTGTTTCTCCTCGAATAGTTTCTATTATCAATAATAGTTGGTAAAAAATAGAAGCGCAACCAATAGCCTTTTCCAATATGAAATAATGGGATGGTCCGTCCCGCTCCCAAAGGGCATCGCAATGTGCCAAAATAGAGTTGTCCGGTTAGGACACAATCTAATTTGATTCAAAGGAGCGGAACAAATGATGAAAAAGTCTATTGTAATGAGTGATATCAAGGTAGTG
>JAJFLD010000085.1 GCA_021772875.1 Ghiorsea sp.
CTATGTTTATTTTAGCATATCCTCAAGACTATTTTGGTCAAATTTGAAGCGGAACCGCATATACATGCCTTCTTTTGAGTATTCAGCGGCAGTAAAATCTTGATCGTAGAAACCAACAAAGTTATAGCCCATACTTAACCAGAAGTTATCAAACATATTATAACCTACAGCCAAACCTGCATTGGGTTGGTAGTTATGCAAATGGCGAACACGAAGGGCTGCAGCTTGCAAAGTTAAATCCCAATCATCATTCACATCATAAATCAATTGCGTACCAAGCAGGTCTGTCAAACCAGACCATGAATCTGAACCAATCGTTTCATTCGAAAGTTTAACGCCGTGATTAAAACGCAATTGCCAAGCTTCTGTCGTCTGCCAGTTTGCAGTTAGGTTATTGATATAACGCAAACTTCTCATATTCACTGCCGAACCTGTTTGTTCGCTGCGTCTAACGTCAAAACGGTTTAACAATACAAGTTTGTCATACGATGGACGCCATGCAGCTCGCAAAGAAGCATCTGAAGTTAAGTTTAATTCGCCTATGCTTAACACATCTTTCTGCCAACGAAGTGTGAATTGTGTAACTAGGTTTTCAAACAGCGAACCCTGCAAACCTAGGCTAGCAGCCCGATGTTTGCTTAAAACACTGGTGCGGTACTCCAAACGGTTTGTCCAAATCCACTCGCCAGGACGGTAATCTGCACCCACTGAATAAGCTGTGAAATCCTCACCACCAGTGGCAATAGGAGCATTTAAGTTTAGTTGTACAGGTGTTGTTTTGGTTAATGTTTTGCTGTGATCAATGCTTGCGCTAAAACTTAGTGCTTCGTCAATTTTCCATGTTTGCAACAAACCTGCATTGGCAAAGCTGCGTTTGCCGTCTTCGCCCAATTGCTGCTCATAACTTGTAGCCATGCGTGCGCCATTCCATGGTTGTGTATTCACACCCAAACGCGTTGAAGAAGTATTTTGAGCCTGTCCTCGTGTCCATTCTTGCGTTGCAACCAAGCTGGTTGTTGCTGTGATACGATAATCAGCACCAATGCCTGTGCGGCTAGGGAAATCAATGCCATTGTTCTTCGACAATGCTTCCTCATGATCTGCTCTCACCGATAAACGATTACTTAATTGTTTGGTAGCACCAACACTACCAAGTGTAGAGCCTGTTGATTTACCTGTGCCATCGACATCGCGGTTGACGCGCACACCACCGCGCACATCTAATGTTTCTAGGCGTTTATTATATTGTAAGCTTGCCATATCCCGTGTTGCACCCGTATTGGATACTTTCTGACGGAAGGTTTCTCCATTCAAGCTCGTATCATCATCCAAGCGATACTGCCCATCAGCACCAACTTTTATGGTTGAATTCTCACTTAACAATTGTTGCCCTAAACCAAAGTTATCATCTTGACTACGAGCGTAGGCTGTACCACTCATTTGTTCTTCAGCCAAACGCGCTTCAACTTTCCAAGCTGTCCCTGTGATTTTATTATTCACACTTGTGGCAGCTTCAGCACGTACTTCAACCTTATCTGTGAGCTGAATTTTTGCGTCAGCACCCGTTAAGGTATTGCTACCAGCCAAGCGCCCTTCAGAAACAAATGTCCCACCTACTTCCACATTGTCAGTTGGTTTGACATATACGCGACCACCAGCCGTTGTAAATTGATCTGCCGCCGCATCATCAGATTCATATTCAACACGAATCATAATAGGATTAAGATTTGTATCTTTACTCAAGACGGGCTGTTTAAACCAAATCGTACCTAAAACATAATCAATATCATAATCAAGATAACGTGTAAGTTGAATAGAACTTAAAATAACTTCACTCTTAAAACGATCCACTGTTTCAATGCGAATAGTTTCAGTATTGGTGAGTATGTTTTTCCGACTTAAATGGTACAAACCGCTGGTGCCATCACCACGTATATCATCATGTACCATCGTTTGACTGGTTTGAGTTGCAAATGCTGTGAAACCTATATCATCTTCGTGCAATTCAGCTTTCACACCTGTAAAAGCACGCGAATAACGGGTTAATTCTGTGGTGCTCAACCCCGTATTATAATCACCAAAAAGAGCATAAAAAGTATCTCTCTCAATTTTAACGTATAATTTTTTGCTGCTTGAAGCATCAAATTGCTGCTGGGTTGTATCACCATAAACGGTGTACATGGAAGTGGGGTCGATATCACCAAAACGACTATTCTGTTCGCCTTGTGGTTTTTTAATGGTGTCATAGGCTAAAGTTAATAAAAACTCGCCCGCCACTTTACCTTTGGCATAAAAGGCAACGCGGCCATCTTGATAATAACCATCTTTTTCATTTGCTTGCGTAATCGGCTGCACAGCGCCTGAAAGCTTATTGTAGCCAACAGTACCTTCACCAAAACCTACTAAAATCCAATCACGTACTTCAGGCTTGATATATAACTCAACTGTTTCTTGCACATCATTATAACCAAGCACAATACGATGCGTACCACTGGAAGTAACCGGTGCTAATTCAACCCAGCCTTCTTTACTTACATGTACGCCTTGCGACACTTCTTGGGCAACCAGTGGCACTTCTGTATTGATGGTTGATACCAAATCACCACCAAGTTGTTTTAATTCAAGCGAGCCATTAATCACGACACCGCGATTATCAATCACTTCTAATTTAAAACGTACAGGTGTTTTACCATCAGCAACATTATGACCACTATCAACCAGCTTAATTCTAGCAATTTTCCCTGTTCTAACGACGCTGACAGTTTCCTCATAGCGCGCATTACCAAATGAATCTAACCCTTTTAATTGCAAGGTATGTTTGCCTGGTTCACCAAAATCTACCCCAACATAAGTATAAGTGGTCAGTCCTGTTTTAGGATCTTCCGATTTAAAACCAATGCGGTCTGGAGAAATGACTTTACCATCGACAGTAAGCTCCGCTTTCAAATTGGAATTCAAAACCGTACGCACAGCAGCTATAGTGTTGGGCAGGCTCATTTCCGCTGATGGTGAAAGTATGCCAATTTTTTTCACGACTTCTTTGGGTGCTTCAACTTTTTCTATAGCATCCCAATTGCCAAGTGCTTCGCCTTTAGCCGCAGCCACTTTATCTTGTAATTCAAAAGAAAAATCATGCATCACTTTATCAGCACGAATTTTAAGAATAACGCGGCGATTTAATTCTCTGCCTTTGGCTGTAATATTATCAGCAATAGGTTCGAGTTCACCTTTGCCAATCGCGTGCACAATTGTAGGATCCAGATGTAGATTTTCTTGGAAATATTTAGCAATATAATCTGCCCTCGCTTGCGACAAGACCATATTGTTTGCAAATTCATCTCTATGGTTTTTAGCAATCGGGATGTTATTGGTATGCCCTTCTACAATAAGTTCGCGTACCACAAGACCATCCAAAGAATGGAGCAGTGTATTTAATTTTAGCTTCTCTTCTTCGGGCAACACTGCCTTACGGTTTTTAAACTTCACATTCAAAGCAAACGACTGCTGATCATGGGTTACGGTAAGAGTATCTTGAATATTAAGTTGTGCTAATCCTGTACGCCCTTTTTCTGTCCCTGGTGAAACAAATCTCGCGTAAGCAGTAGCTTGTTTCAAACCACTCTCACCATTGCCACGCATGGCCAAGCGGATATGCTGTGTAGCTTTTGCCGTATCTAAAGGCCAACTTAATCCAACAAGTGTCACTTCAGGCTCTTTAGGTTTACCATCAACCAAAGCAGTGCCCTCAACATATGTCCAACCTTTGGGTAGCATATAAAACCCTGTAAGTTGAGAAAGTTTGATCTCATCACCATGTGCGACATCCACATCAGCCCAAACCAAACCATCAACTTCACTCAAAACATGCTTAACAGTTACTGGTGTTTTCTCAGGTGCTCTATGAATCACACGGAAGTTTGCTCGAACCAAACCACCTGGATTGACCTCTGCAAACTGCGAGTAATCATTATCTGAGAAACGCGTCTGGGTCAAGGCAACTGCTTGGTAACGCTGATGCAATGTAATTCTATCCATTTGCAAAACATGCGTACCAAGACGAACACTATCAAAATGATAGCGACCATCTTGATCCGTTACAGCACTACGTCCATCTTCCATAAAGATACGAACACCAGCCACACCAGCCTCGCCTTTATCCTGAATTTCATTCATATCTTCATCAATAAATACAGTACCTACAATAAAACCACGATCACGAATCAAGTCTTCACGCACCAATACCGTTGCTTTGGCAACATTAGATTGCACAGGGCTACCACCCATGGTGCCTGCAGCAATCGCAATATTTTCCGATGCTCCAAGTTTTGCATTGGAGCCCACTACTGTTGTATAGGATAGTTTTACAGCCGTTGCTGGCGGTACAACACCAATATTAAAGGTTAATTTACGCCCATCTGCTTGTATGATCGGATCTGCAACAGCAACGCCATCTAGCTTAGTGGAGCCTGGTTGGTAACGGAATCCAAGCGGCAGGTTATCACTTACACTTGAAGCACTTGATGGTGAAGTTAAATGGACATTTTCAATACTAATATTATACAAAACCCTATCACCAATAGCTGCATAAGGTGTGGGTGTGGTTTTTTGTACAAATAAATTCACACCTTTGGCATCCAATGGCAAATCAATATGCAATGGTGGCCCAGCTTGAATGGTAAAATTCGCACCCCTGGAGCCCGCAATTAACGCATATGGCGCTGTGGGTAATGCTTGAATCGCAGCATCGGTTGCTTGCGATGGGAAATTATATCCCACAGGTGGTGTAACTTGTAAGGTATAATCACCCAAATTCAAAAATGGGAATCGATATTTACCTGGCTCAAAAGTATACACCGCACCTGATGCATCAGTAACCGAACCACCAGAGATGATAGTAGATGGGAAAATACTTACACCATCATCGCCAAAGACTGTAGCGGGTAAACCTGTCGCCACATTAACAATAGTAATAGTAGCGCCATCGATCGGCACACCACTTGCCGAATCAAATACAATACCAAACGGATCCACAAGTGCAGCTGCCGCAACAGTTGTTACTGCATCCAAAGGATCGGTGTAAGTTGCAACAATTTTTGATGCTACGCTTACAGACAAAACACCATTGGCAGGTGTAGCCGCAAGGCTCCGTGTTGAAGGAATATTACCAAGGAAAATACCTGTGTTTGGGCCAGTCTCAGTAAGCACGATGGTTTCAGTGTCGCCACTAACAGAATCATTTAAAGTAATAGTGACGGTTTGGATGGTGGTAGGATCTGTATTTTGATCCATATCACCAACTTGAATATAAATCATTTGTCCTGCGTGATAAACATCTGCAGGGGTATAAGCGTTGGTTACACTATTAAGATGCAGGAAGGTAATCACTGCAGGTGTACGGGCAACAGAAGGTGTAACGGTAACTGTATTTGAAGCTTGATTTGTAACCGCCGAACTGCTGAAGAAGGCTACATTTGTAATGGTTTGAGGTGCTAAAAAAGCAGCATGCGCCGCTGTCGCACTGGCTAACAAGATCATACTTGTCCATCCAGCACGACAAACAACACGCGATGATGCAACACTGGCTAAGCAGTGCTGTATCATTCGCATGCCGAAACGGCGTAAGCTTTTTATCACGTTAAAACGTCTTAATCAATTGTTACTTGGAAAGTAACAGTAGCCGAACCATTTGCAGCAATTGTTCCTGCTGCAGCTGCTGGGCTATTCACTGCCATGCCACCAATCAGCGGTAATGTTGAAAGTGCACCATCTGCAACTGCCGCACCATTCAATGTTGTAGACAATGGTACATACGTTGTAAACACTGGCACTGTATCGGCAAGTGATGCACCTGTTGCATTACCCAAACCTGTGCCTTCAGTTGCAACTAATTTGTATTCAAGCACATCGCCTGATTGACCTGATGCTGTAGCACCGAACGGGCCTAAAGCACCCCCTTGAGTCAAATTGCGAACCTGTTTAACCAAAGCTACGTTTGGTGAAAGTACAGTTGTGATCGTTTGATTGTTGCTACCCGTGCTTGTTGCACCAGCGCCTGTAGCATAAGCAACCACTGCACCACCAACACCTTGTGTAACTGCTGTAGTTGCACCAGTAAGATTCACAGTGTGAGTACCGTTTGTGCCAAGGGCTGCAGGTGTAGATGCAGTGACCACAGTTGTGAACGTTTGTTGTTCACCAACTTGAGTACCCGCAACAATAGCGCCGACTGCGATTACAGGTGCCGCACCAACAGGTGTCACTGTAATCACAGTGTTCACTTCAGGTGTAGTTACTGCACCAGCAGTGCTTGCAGGTGTACCTGCTGCAATACCACCAACATTAATGGTATAAAGATTACCACCAATATTAATCGTATCATTGGCAGCAAAGTTCACTTCAGAGCCAGCTGGAATAACGATGGTATTGGCAACAGTGTTTGCAGCCGTCGTAATAGAACCACCTAATATTAAGCTAGTTGCATTTGTTGCAGTGCCATTCACGTTTAAAGTAGGTACACCTGCAACACCAACATCTGCACTGTTAGCAGCAAAGGTGAATGTATCCGCACCATTGGCATTATTTCGCACAGTATAGATGTAAGTAGCATTTTGTCCGCCATTTACAGATTGTGCTACTGAATCCACAGTAATGGTAGGTGCAGTTGCGATTGTATTCACAGACACATCCACCGATGCAGTTACTGTACCACCTGTAAAGGTAAGTGTTGCAGCATTATGAATACTTGCGCCACCTGCCGTTACGATAGCGTGTGCTGTGCCACTTGCTGCAATAAGCAACAAAGACGCAGATACAGCCAGCATTCCCTTTTTAAATATGTTTTTCATTTTTTACTCCTTACCCTTTTATGCTAAAGGGATTCACCTAAATACTCACACAAGCACAGGTCAACCACCAAAACCAACCAGTGATTGAAGTCCTGCACTTGTGCAAACATATTTTTCATTACTGAATCGTAACCTTATAATACAGAACGGTTGTTGCACCGCCAGCAAGTGTACCAACAGTCAAGGTTGCTGTTGTGCCTGTGAAATCATAAGGATCAGGTATTGGTGCATCTACAATGTCCGTTAACACGGTTGCCGCTAATACGTATGTAGTTGCTGTAGGGTCAGATTTAGCCGAACCAGGAGTATACGTTGTATAAGCTGGCATAGGATCAGTCACCACAACAGCTGTAGCATTACCTGCTCCACCATTAGATACCGTGATACGGTAAGTCAAAGTATCGCCAGGTTTACCAGAACCAGATGCCGCAAAAGTTGCGCCCAAATCAAGACTCACTTCTTTAGTAATGGTCAAACTTGCACCGTTAAAGGTAGAAATTGTTTGGTCGGTAGTGGTAAGTGGGCCTGTTGCGCTAACCGTAACATCCACAGGCACTGTAGCATCGCCTGTAGCAGGACCTGCAGTTGCAGTTACAACCATCGTAAATGTACCTTGCTCTGCGATAAGTGTTCCTGCTGGCAAAGCACCAAATGCTG
>JAJFLD010000086.1 GCA_021772875.1 Ghiorsea sp.
AAAGGTTTACCACTTGTTGTGGTCTTGCCTGAAACCATTGCACAAGTGCAAGCCATTATGCGGCTTTGCCAGCAAGCGAGCGTGCCTGTGATTGCACGCGGAGCGGGCACAGGTTTGGCCGGTGGAGCGATGCCCACACAAGGGGCTGTGATTTTATCCTTGGCAAAATTTAATCAAATTCTTGAAATTGATAAAAAGAATCTTACGGCCACAGTGCAACCTGGCGTGCGCAATTTAGCCATTTCTGAAGCTGTTTCTCATCTTGATTTGTATTATGCGCCAGACCCTTCATCACAAATTGCCTGCACCATTGGCGGCAATGTGGCAGAAAACTCAGGCGGCGTGCATTGCTTGAAATATGGTTTGACAGTACACAATGTATTGGGTTTAAAGCTTGTTGGCATAGATGGTGAAATCATCACTTTGGGTGGTAAAACACTTGATGATGCAGGTTATGATATTCTGGCATTGATGCATGGCTCAGAAGGATTGTTGGGTATTGTGGTGGAAGTGGTTGTGAAGTTATTGCCCAAACCTGAGCTAGCGCAAGTGGTGCTTGCGGCTTTTGATGATGTAGAAAAAGCAGGCAAAGCTGTGGGTGATATTATTGCCGCAGGCATTGTGCCAGCTGGTTTAGAAATGATGGATGCTTTGGCGATTCAAGCAGCAGAAGCTTATGCCAAGGTGGGTTATCCTGTGGATGCACAAGCCATGGTACTTTGTGAAGTGGATGGCACAATCAATGGGGTTGCAGATTATATTGCCAAAGTTGAGAAGGTCTTGCATGAAGCTGGGGCAACAGAAGTGCGCACCTCACAAGATGAGGCACAGCGATTGCAGTTTTGGGCAGGCCGCAAGGCGGCATTTCCTGCGGTGGGCAGGTTAGCACCTGATTATTATTGTATGGATGGCACCATTCCAAAAGCGAAATTACCCGAAGTTTTACGCCAAATTGCGGCATGGTCTGAGCAATATGGCTTGCCTGTGGCCAATGTTTTTCATGCAGGTGATGGCAATATGCATCCGCTGATTCTTTATGATGCCAATGCACCAGGTGAGCTGGAAAAAACCGAGGCATTTGGTAAACAAATTTTGGAATTGTGTGTGCAAGTTGGTGGTACCATCACAGGTGAACACGGGGTGGGGGTAGAAAAGCTTGATTCCATGTGTGTGCAGTTTGGTGCCGCAGAATTGAGTCAGTTTTTGGATATTAAAGCAGCCTTTGATCCAGAAGGATTGTTAAACCCAGGCAAAGCCGTGCCCAGTTTGCATCGATGTGCTGAGCTTGGGCGTATGCATGTGCACAATGGCGAGCTGCCATTTCCTGAGCTGGAGCGTTTTTAAGATGGCTGATATCAGTAAAATATTGCAAGCATCTGTTCAGCAAGCCTATGAAGATAAAACAGCCTTGAATATCGTGGGTGGTGATTCCAAACATTGGTATGGGCGGCAAGCTTTTGGTGAGCCATTAAAGTTGGCCGAACACGAAGGCATTCTTGCTTATCATCCGCAAGAATTAACCATCAAAGTGCGCGCAGGCACCAAGCTCGCCACCATTGCCGATGCTTTGGATGAACACAGACAACGTCTACCCTTTGATCCACCTTATTTTGGTGAAGATGCCACCATTGGCGGCACCATAGCTTGTAATTTCTCTGGGCCACGCAGGCCGTATGCAGGTTCCGCGCGTGATTATGTTTTGGGCTGTAATATGCTTAATGGTAAAGGCGAGTTGCTGCATTTTGGTGGCGAAGTGATGAAAAATGTTGCGGGTTTTGATGTCTCGCGTTTGATGGCTGGCAGCTTGGGCACGCTTGGGGTGTTGCTGGATGTATCGTTAAAAGTATTGCCACATCGTGAGGCGGAGCAAACGGTTGCTTGGCAGGGTTCTTTCGATGAAAGCATCGCCATCATGAATCGATGGGCAGCCACACCTTTACCCATCACTGCCATGTGTGCAGATGGTGAGCAGGTTTATTTCCGCATTTGTGGCACCAACTCAGCAGTGCAACGCAGTATGAAAGATATTGGTGGTAATATTTATGGTGGTGGTTTCCAATTGTGGAAAGATTTGCGCGAACATGCCCTGCCATTTTTTGATGATCACCGACCCTTATATCGATTATCACTTCCTTCTGCGGCACCGTTTCATTTGCTAGCAGAAGCAGAGGAAAAAGATTGGTTTATTGGCTGGGGTGGGGCGCAGCGGTGGTTAAAATCAACACTTCCTCTTGCTGAAATTCAAAAGTTTGCGCAACAACATGGTGGTTCTGCCATGGCATTTCGCCGTGGTGATAGGCAAGCAGAAGTTTTTGCGCCGTTATCACCTGCTTTGATGGCTGTGCATCAGCGCCTTAAAGCCAGCTTTGATCCGCATGGCATTTTGAATGTGGGTAGAATGTACAAGGATTTATAAATGCAAACCAACATCGCACAAAACATACTCAACACCCCCGAAGGCGAAGAAGCCAACCGCATTTTGCGCTCATGTGTGCATTGCGGTTTTTGCACAGCAACTTGCCCCACCTATCAAGAGCTTGGTGATGAGTTGGATGGTCCACGCGGCCGTATTTATTTGATTAAAGATATGCTCGAAGGTGGTGAAGTGAGTGTCACCACCCAAAAACATCTTGATCGTTGCCTCACATGCAGAGCATGCGAAACCACATGCCCATCGGGCGTGGAATATGCGCATCTTTTGGCGATTGGTAAGGCGGAAGTAGAAAAAAAAGTGGGTCGCAGCTTGTGGCAAAAAATACAACGGGCTATCTTGATAAGTGTGTTGCCACATACCAAACGGTTTGCCTTCTTTCTTGGTTTAGCGCGCCTTTTTCGCCCT
>JAJFLD010000087.1 GCA_021772875.1 Ghiorsea sp.
AAAAGCCTATCTATAGCTGATGAACACCGTGGCGAAGCCACACCTATTCCGAAAACTTGCCCTGTTTGTGATGCTTTGGTGGAGCAGGTAGAAGGTGAAGCGGCGATTCGTTGTACGGGTGGATTATCGTGTTCGGCACAACTGAAGCAGCGCATCAAACATTTTGTCTCGCGTGATGGTTTTGATATCGAAGGTTTTGGCAGCAAGCTTGCCGAGCGTTTGGTGGAGTCTGGTTTGGTCAAAAACATCGCAGATGTGTTTCATCTTGATTTTGAGGTGTTAAAATCTTGGGAAGGTATGGGCGAAAAGAAAATCGCAAACCTTCAAGCAGGTATTGAAAGTCGAAAAAAAATAGCTTTGGCAAGGTTTATTTATGCTTTGGGCATCCACCATATTGGTCAAGCTACTGCCACGCAATTGGCACAATGTTTCAAATCACTCGCGGCTCTAAAGGCTGCGGATGAAACATCTTTGCTGGAAATCAATGATGTTGGGCCTGAGGTTGCGATGTCATTATTACATTTTTTTGCGGAAGAGCATAATCAAGATGTTTTAAATCAAATGTTTGCATATGGTGTGCACGTTTTGGATGACGAAACACCAGCCCTAGACAATAACCACCCATTAGCTGGTAAAACAGTTGTGATTACAGGTTCTTTTACACAAATCAAACGCAATCAGGCCAAGATCGCATTACAGCAACTTGGTGCGCGGGTGGCAAGTGCGGTGACTTCCAAGACAGACATACTTATAGCTGGTGAAAAAGCAGGGTCGAAATTAAAAAAAGCGCAAGAGCTTAACATTGAAATTGTAGCTGAAGACGCATTGTTGGCTTGGTTGGCTTAGGAAAGGGCATGAAAAAAGGCTCCCAAAGAGGAGCCTTAACATAAATGATAAATAAACGGTTGAATTAAGCTTTGATCGCTTTGATTCGTGCGTTGATACGTGAAATGCGACGAGATGCTTGTTTTTTGTGGAGGTTGTTTTTGCGGCCGGCGCGAGCAATCAAAGATGTTGCTGTAACCATGGCAGCATTTGCTGCTGCTTGGTCGCCAGAAGCAATAGCTTCTTGTACGCGTTTGATAGATGAGCGCATGGTTGATTTTTGTGCGCGATTTCGGTCGCGTTTTACGATGTCCTGACGAGCGCGTTTAAGTGCTGAAACATGATTAGCCAATTTAGTAATCTCCTGATACACAAGACCTTTATATATTAATAGAAAGCAGTCAAGCTCTGTGTTGATTGGTTGCGCAGTGTATGAAACAAATACTGGCTGTCAATACTAAGCGTCATATTTAATGTGTGGTTAATAATTGCTGGACGCACTAGGTTCTCGCCGCTAAATTTCGACGCTATGAAAAAAGTAATGATTGCTCCATCTATACTATCGGCAGATTTTGCCAACTTAGAAAAAGAAATCCGCGCTATTGATGAAGGCGGATGTGATTGGGTTCACGTTGATGTGATGGATGGTACCTTCGTGCCACCTATTACCATTGGTGATAATATTGTAAAAGCGATTCGCCCACATACTCAAAAAGTGATGGATGTACACTTGATGGTTGAGCATCCTGAAACGCAAGTGGAGGCATTTGCCAAAGCTGGTGCGGATATGATTACGGTGCACCAAGAAGCATGTGTTCATCTTGAGCGCACATTACAATTGATTCGTTCTTTGGGTTGTAAGGCGGGTGTTGCGTTATGTCCATCTACGCCTGTATCAACGCTTAAGAATGTATTGCATTGCACGGATTTGATTTTGCTGATGAGCGTCAATCCTGGTTATGGCGGACAATCTTATATCCATGCTGTAACTGATAAGATTAAAGAAGCACGTTTGATGTTGGATGCAGCAGGTAGTGATGCATTTTTACACGTAGATGGCGGCGTAAGCCCTAAAACCATTGAAGAAGTATCCAGTGCTGGAGCCAATGCGTTTGTAGCAGGTTCAGCAGTTTATAATACGCCCGATTACGCGGCTGCAATTAGCGAGCTTCGTAGTTTGGCATCGGCAGTTTAAAAATATGAGTAAGATAAAGTTTTTGCACATTTAAGTGTGTAATATGGCTTGAATACTGGGTTTAGAGATGTTTTTCTCTAAGACTGGTAAGGTATAAAGTTGGTAAATTTAGGCTTGCGCATGAATGTTGAATCCGTAAGCTTCGCAATACAAATGGGAGATGTGAGGGGTGGTAAGTTGAGCCTTTTGCATATTGTCTTGAGGGAGACGTTTTACTTAGAGTCACTTTGTTATATAAGTGTGTGAACGTCATTCTGTTGTGTTTCGGTAATAAAAAAGAGGTCTTTTGATATGAGAAGAGTGAAAACATCTTGGGCATTGAATTTTGGCAAATTGTTATTTTTGCTTGCGCTAGGTTTTGTATTGCCTTTGGGTGCGTGGGCTGATGATGTTAGCAATCAAGAGCAGCCCTTTGATTTCCCACATGCGCGTCATGCGGGCAAATTTAAAATCAATTGTATGTATTGTCATAGTGGTGCGCGCCGCAGCAAAGTGGCGGGCATTCCTCCTGTAGCCAAATGCATTGGTTGCCATTCAAATATCCCTTCTGTGCGCGAAACACCACGCATTAAAAAGCTATTTACATATTGGGAAAACAAAGAGCCAATCCCTTGGCGAAAAGTTCATGATTTACCTGATTTCGTGGAGTTTAATCATAAGCGTCATGTTCAGCGTTTCATCTTTAAGGATGGTCGCTCAACCCAGCAAACTTGTGGTATGTGTCATGGCGATGTTAAAACCTTCTCTGTCGGCCGTAAGGTTAAACCTTTAACCATGGGCTGGTGTTTAAGTTGCCATGAACAATTTCAAGGTGATTCTGATATTGGGCTGCCCACGCCTGCCAAACGTTGGATGATTCCAGCGGCAGCAACAGACAAGCCGCTTGTTGAGATGAAACATCCACAACCTGCAGTGATGGATGCTGAACACCCAGCAACAATGAAGGCATCAGAGATTAAAAAAATGTCTAATCAGTTACCTAAAGCTTTGAAAGAAAAATTTGTACGTGCGCCTCATGATTGTTGGCAATGTCACAAGTAAGTTGTCTGGCATCTAAGGAGATTTGTAATGAGTCAAAATAATTCAAATAATGAGTGGAGCCGCCGGGCATTTATTAAAGCTATGGGTCTTACTGGGGCTGGTGGAGCACTTGTGCTTTCTGGCTGTGGCGATACAGACATTATTAATGCAGTAGATATTGAAGTTCGCAAAGAGCTTGTGTTGCCAAGTGTTGATCCTGCGGATTTTGTTCGCCCTGGTTTGGAAGTTTATTATGCTTCAACTTGTCGCCAGTGCCCTGCAAATTGTGATATTCATGTGCGCACACGTGAAGGTCGCGCATTAAAAATTGAAGGAAACCCAACTTCATCTATCAATAGCGGTCGCTTATGTGCAATGGGGCAGGCTGGCTTGCAAGCACATTATAATCCTGACCGCATTACCAAACCTATGATTCGTAAAGGTGGCAAGTTGGTTGAGGTGACATGGGCCGAAGCTGAAACTATGCTTAAAAAGCATTTGGGTAAGAAAAACAGTAAACTTGCATGGTTGACTGGTGCCACCAGTGGTCATCAGGCTGTAATCACCAAAGCATACCTTGATGCGGCAGGCTCAAAGAATCAATTTGTGTTTGATACATTGCCACCAGCTGTTGGTTTTGCTGCAAACGAGAAGATGTTTGGTCATGCTGTGCCTAAGCTTGATTTTGAGAAAGCAAAATTAATTGTTTCTTTTGGTGCTGATTTCTTGGGCACTTGGATGTCGCCAGTACATTTTGGTACGCAGTATGGTAAATTTAGAAACGCACCACGTGGCACATTGGTTCAAATTGAACCTAAAATGACGTTGACAGGCTCCAATGCGGATCGCTGGATTGCTATTCGCCCAGGAACAGAAGGGCATTTGGCATTGGCTCTTGCTTCACTCTTGGCTACAGATAGCAAATATGCAGGTAATATCTCTGCCGATGTTGCTGCTTCTTTGAAAGATGTTGATATTGATGGTGTTTCGAAAGCCACGGATGTATCTATAGAGCGTATTCATAAATTGCGTGATATGTTGGTTAGCCACAGCCCAAGTTTGATTCTTTCAGGTAATAGTGCTGAAGGTTTTGAGCACGGATCACAAGCTGCCAATGCGATTTTGTTGCTGAACATGATGTTGGGTAATGTTGGTGAAACTATTTTGCCAAGATCAAAACCAGCATTCCCTGATTTGCAACCACAACTTGGTGGTTGGGCTGAAATGAAAGCATTCATTGATGGTTTGGCTGATGGAAGCTTTGATACAGCAGTTGTATATGGCTCTAACCCACTTTATCAAGCACCTAATTTTATGGAAGCCGAGAAAGCTTTTGCCAAAGCAAAAGTACGCATTGCTTTTTCCATGTATCCTGATGAAACAACAATGGCATCTGATTTGGTTCTTCCTGTACATTCCTACTTGGAAGAGTGGAATACATCTATGCCTGCCTATCCAGTTGAAGATGGTCATTTAAGTATTCAACAGCCAGTGATGCACCCTGTATTTGGTGAAGGTTCAACTTATGGTTATGGCAACATCATGCTTGGTTTGGTTAGCGAGCTTGATGCAACATTTAAAAATTGGGAAAGTTACGAAGCTTATGTGCTTGATGCATTGGCGACAATGAAACCTGCATTATTAAACCCTCCCAAAGAAACTGTAACCGGTCAAACACCTGAAGAAGGTTTCCAACAAGGTATTCTTGCTGCAGGTTTTGTTACAATTAAGGAAGCCAAGGCATCTGCCATTGCGGCTAAAGCAGTCGCTGTAGATTTACCCAAAGCGGCCAAAGAAGATGCTAAGTATGCCTACCATCTTGTGCCATCTGCCCGTATGGGTTTGTATGATGGTCGTCATGCAAATTTACCATGGCTACAGGAGTTGCCTGATCAGTTGGCATCAGTGGTTTGGGATTCATGGGTAGAAATTCATCCAAAAACAGCAACCAAGTTAGGGCTAATCATTGGTGATGTTGTGAGCATAACATCTGCTGCAGGTAGTCTGAATGCAAAAGTTGTTGTCTTTCCAGGCATTCATGAAGGTTCGGTTTCCATTCCCCTTGGCCAAGGCCACACCGAATATGGCCGTTATGCCAAAGGCGTGGGTGTGAATCCATTTAAAATTCTTACACCTCAATTTGATAAAGATACGGGTGAGTTGGCAACACATGCAACTAAAGTTTCGGTAGTTAAAGTAGCTAACCGAGGCAAACTGGTCACACGTGCCCATGGCGATTTGGTTCTTGAAAGTGCCGCGACCTCTCAGAAGGGACGTGAGATTGTTAGAACCGTTTCGAGTGAAGAATTCGACCGCAATGAGAAGGAGGGATAAGTCATGAGTTTATCGCGTATGCTTGAAAACTGGTCTGACCTAAACAAACAAGATTATTATGAAGATGAACCCATCATGTGGGGCATGTCTATAGATCTTAATAAATGTACAGGTTGTGGTTCTTGCGTTACTGCATGTTATGCTGAAAACAATATTCCTACTGTAGGTAAAGAGAAATGTGGTAGCGGTCATTCTATGCATTGGTTGCGTATCGAACGTTACTGGGATGAGCCAGAAGGCGAAGCCGACTTAGACATTAAAGAAAGCGAATACCCAGAGCGCGGGGCACACTTTGCGCCTATGATGTGCCAACAGTGTAACCACGCACCATGTGAGCCTGTATGCCCTGTGGCAGCAACCTACCACACGCCTGATGGTTTGAATGCGCAGGTGTATAACCGTTGTATTGGTTCGCGTTATTGTGGTACCAACTGCCCATATAAAGTACGTTATTTTAATTTCTTTGACTTCCAAGAAGATATTCCTCATCCATTGGAGATGTTGTTAAACCCAGATCTTACTGTGCGCTCTAAGGGTGTGATGGAGAAATGTACTTTCTGTGTTCAACGTCTGCGTAGTGCTAAAGATGCGGCAGCTGATGAAGGTGTGCGTGGCCATGTGGCTGATGGTGCTGTACAAACAGCTTGCCAACAAAGCTGCCCAACGGAAGCGATTGTGTTTGGTAACCTCAAAGATGATAAGAGCAAGGTTAGTGAATCGTGGCAATCGCATAATGTTGAGTTGGATAGGCATGAGCAATTCAATGAAGATGAACGTGGTTACCGTATATTTGAAGAGTTAAATGTTGAACCGAGCGTGATGTATTTGGATCGTGTTCGTAATACAGAAGCTTAATTCCACGTTGTGAGAACAGACATCTTTTTGATGCGCGAAATTGAAGAGGGGAAACACTAAATGAGTGATTACAGCATGAAAAATGATATTGAGTGGGCTAAGATTAATGAAGATGTCTTGGCTAGTCTTGAGTCACCCAGGAAAGCTTTTTGGGTTGTTTTGGGTGTCTGCTTTGCTTTAGTTTTGGCGGGTGCAGCTGCAGAAATTTACCAATATAATAATGGCCTTGGTGTGGCTTTGATGAACAACCCACATTATTGGCAAACTTATATTTCTAACTTTGTCTTTTGGATTGGTATGAGTCATTCTGGTACCTTGTTATCGGCAATTTTGCTTTTAACCCATGCCGATTGGCGTAAGCCGATTTATCGTTTCGCTGAAGCGATGACCTTTTTCTCTATTTTAACGGCTGCTATTTTTCCGATTATTCATATTGGTCGTGTCTGGGATATGTATTGGATTCTGCCATACCCTGATCAACGCGCAATTTGGCCAAACTTTCGTTCACCGTTGCTTTGGGATGCTTTTGCAATTACGACCTATGCCACAAGCTCGGCATTATTCTTATACATTGGTATGATTCCTGATTTGGCCATTTGTAGGGATAAGGCAAAAGGCTGGCGTAAAAAATTATACACTACCTTGTCATTAGGTTGGATGGGTAGAGCGACTGAATGGATTGCTTTCCGCCGTACTTACGTGTTATTAGCATGTTTCCTTGTTCCACTTGCTGTGTCAGTGCATTCTATTGTGGCATCTGACTTTGCGATGTCGATTATGCCAGGCTGGCATGTAACTTCGTTCCCACCTTATTTCGTGGCGGGTGCTTTGTACTCTGGTTGTGCTGCAATTATTACATTGTTTGTATTGTTACGTTATGTCTTTAAATTCGAAGCATACATGACAACAGAAATCATGGACAAAACTGCACGCTTAACATTTGCTATTGCCATGGCTTGGAACTTCTTAAATTTGTCTGAATATGCTTCTATCTGGTATTCACATGATATGTTTGAACATGAAATGTTGATTGATAAGTTTACAGGCCCTTATGCAGGCGTTGTTTGGTCGATGTTGTTTTGTGCAACTGTGGTGCCTTTTGCCATGGCTTTCAAAAAGGTTCGTCATAATATGTGGGCAATGTTTTGGGTATCACTCTTTATCCAATTGGGCATGTGGTTGGAGCGTTTCCAAATTGTAAGCCCGCCATTGGCATCCAATCATGAGCCTTGGACACAATCTGTTGTTTGGCCTGGTCTTATACAGCTAACCATTACAGCAGCTAGTTTTGGTTGGTTCACGATGTTGTTCCTTATTTTCTGTAAAGTTTTCCCAAGTGTTTCTATGTATGAAGTAAAAGAAATGGTTTATCATCGCAATAAACATGGTCAGAAGAAATTGCAAAATATTGACAAAATCAAAGATGATATGATTAAAACAGAGGAGGGCTTGTCATGAGGAGGAGAGCAAAACATTTTCTTTTTGCCACATTTGATGACTTTGAGAAAGCGATAGAAGTCATCTCTGATTTGAAAAGACTTGATGCCAAAGAAGATATCATTTCTGACATTGAGCTTTATTCACCCATTGAACATCCTGAAGTTGAAGAGATGTTAGGCGAGTTTCATCAACCTATTCAACGTTTTTCATTCTTTGGTGGTATCACAGGTGCCATTCTTGGGTTTATCTTTGCAGCTGGTGTAGGCCAATCCATGTTTACTGTGCAACCACAAGGTGGCAAATCAGTGATAACGATTCCACCTGATATCATCATTGCTTATGAGATGACTATTTTGCTTGGCGTATTAAGCACAGTCGCTGCATTTCTTATTTATGCAGGTTTACCGCGTCGTCTTAAAAAATACTATGATCATACGGTAAGTGTAGATCAAATTGGTATTGAAGTAGAAACAGATCCTGAAAATAATGAAAAAGTGCGCGCAGTACTTCAAAGGTGTGGTGCACTAGAGATTAGGGAAGAAACACAATGAAAAAATTCTTAATTGTTTTATGTTTATTATCGGTGCCTACTGCCACGCTTGCTTGGCCTTGGACAAGAGATATGATGAATCAGCCTTCTATCAAACCACAAGAGGGTGTGTTGTTAAACCCACCTGCCAACACAGTACCGGTGGGTGGCCTTTGGACAAAAATGGCTGATCGCGATGCTACTGATGAGATGAAAAATCCTTTTGCTGCCACTAAAAAATCAATTGCTGAAGGTAAAGCACTATACAATGTTTTCTGTGCGACTTGCCACGGTCTAACGGGTATTGGTGATGGGCTTGTGGGTAAAGCTTTTGAGTTACCACCAGCGGATTTAACTTCGGATTACGTAAAAGAGTTAACCGATGGCTGGTTATGGGGCACGATTACTTTTGGTAGTTATGTCATGCCGCGTTATGGCTACGATATGAATCCTGAAGAGCGCTGGAACGTTGTGAATTATATTCGTGAAGTTATTGAGAAGCCTCAAATGAGCGCAATCACTACAGATGAACGCAAGTCTCAAGTATTGTCTGAAATTGATCAAAAGGGAGGGCATTAAGTCATGGAAATGACATTACCAAACTGGGCAGTGTTGATGGACAACTTTCTGTTCACCTTGTATATCCCACTTACAGCAATATTTTGGTCATCTGTAATTCACTTGTCTGGCGGCAAGTGGCGTTATGAAGTTCGCTTTCTTATGGCATCATCACGGGCTTTGTTTCCACTAGGCTTTATTTTGTTGCTTATCATTCTGGCAAGTGGTGCAAATAGTTTTCCATGGATGGGTGGTGAAACATTTGGTATGCCGCTTAATGCTTGGCATGATATTACATTCTTTAACCTTAGAGAAATTATCTTGTATTTAGCAGTATGGGCATATTGCGCTCACTTTATCAAATTACAGCGTAAAGATTTCCCGCATTCTGACCCTAAAGATAGAGAGCGTTTCAAACACTTTGCTTTGTTGGCACCATTTGTTTATATGATTTATGGTTCAATTGTGGCATGGGATTTTGAAATGACACAAATGCCACGTTGGTTTAGTGCGGTATATGGTCTTTATCACACTGAAAGTATGATGCGTGCATTTTTAGCATTTTTCATTGTTTCATTGTTTGTTTTACGCTGGCGTGATGTTTTGAAACGCCGTATCAATGATTATGTTTTTAATTATGTTGCACAAATCATGTTGGCCTTAACCATTATTTGGACCTACCTTGCATTCATGCAATATTTGGTGATGTGGTATGGTAATTTACCCGAAGATATCGAACGCTGGCATAAAATGTTGGATGGCCCGAATGCATATTTGTATTGGGTGTTCTTCTTCATGAATTCGTTCTTCCCATTCATCATGCTTTTGTTTGCCTCAGTGCGTAATTCTCCAGCATTGTTGCTCTTCCCGTCGGTGAGCATTTTGGTTGGTACCTTTATCGAGCGTTATATGTGGATTATCAGCCCACAAGCAGATAACTATGACCACACACCATTTTTCTCCTCATGGATTGATGTTGCAATCACTGTTGCCATCTTCGGCACTGCAACATTCTTGTGGGACAGACAGATGCGAAAAGATGGTTTGTATTATGATGGTAAAGAAGATTAAATAAGCTTCTCATAAAAAACAAAGCTATACTTTAAAGGCTAGTAATCATGATATTGATTGCTAGCCTTTTTTATGGTATGTGTTTAAACAAGAGACTCATTTTCACGGTTATTTGTAATGCTGAAAAAATAGCAGTTACGTTCAGCTTATGTTGAAGTGTTGTTGATATTGCCATACAAATGGAGGACATTATGGGTGGCTTTGCAAATCATCAAAACCCATATTTATCAATTTTTGAAGTCGTTTGTATCTCGAGGTCGTTAGATGAGAGAAGGGCGTTTAAAGTAGGAAAGATGGTCGTAATATTTAGGTCTTTATAGTTGTTTGCAGTTCTAGTGAACCATCACACTCAGGGCAATGATGCCATTGCGGAAAATCTGCATTTTTCTCCAAAGTAATCGTGATAGCTTGCTCACATTCAGGGCATAGACCTTCGGCTTTAATGCCTTCTTTTGCACAATGCCAACGCCGTTTGGCGGCAATAATACCCGTGATTAAAAAAGCTGGTACAAGAATAAAATGGGCAACAGGAATAAGCACCGCAAGTGCAGCAATCAACCAAAATAATAATAATGATTTTAAGGCACGTACTTTTTGTTCCTGCGAAGAAAAGGTGATAACCGCCATCTTTGCGGGCTGGGCATTGTCCGTTTTTTGGCTGTGTAAAAGGATGTTTTCTATGATGTGTTCCGCCATTTTATTTTTCCATTTGTATCGTGTGTTTTATTTTACTGCTTGAAATCATCACCAAAGGGCGTGGTTTCTCGCTTAAAATTGCAGGCAAAGAGATTGTTGGTAAAGATTGTAGCGCATGTTCTGGGCAAATATTGATGCACATCTGACAACCCAAACAAGTGTCTGCTTTAAATTCAAGAATTTTATTGCCACCAAACGTTTTTAAATTGAGGGCTTGGCTTGGACATCGTTCTACACAGTCGCCACAAGCAGTACATTCATCTGTCGCTTGGATTGCCCCTAGTGGTATAGATGATAAAATAGGTACAGGTAAGAAGTTGCTTTCTAACTTGGGCAACGCTCGAAGAAATAGTTTTAATCGTATGGGGCGCAATGAGTCGTCTTTATCCAGTGCTACGTGGATGTTATTTGCTAGGCTCATCTCACCCTGATTCATGACATCAGCAGCACCTTGCATGAGTGAGGGTATAAGGTTACGAAAAAATGCACGACGTTGTGGCTCACGTAATTCGGCAGTTTGTTTCGTTGTTTGTTGCTCTGGCATAGCTTGATAGGATAAGTTTAACCGTACACCAAGCGCGTGATTTAAGGTGGCATAATCTGTTTGGGTTTGTTGCATGATTGTTTTGCCATGTTGTTTTGGGCAAGTTGCACATTGTTCAAGGCCGCTGATGGTTAAGGTGCGTACGCCTTCACCAGCCAATGCCGCAAGCAGCAAAGGATCCCACATGGCATGGCAAGGGACATGCAAGTCGGCTGATTCTGCTTTGGTGGTTTCACATGTGGCGTGGAGATGGGTTTTGGATTGTTGGACGTGTATTGATGCTTGTTGAACAAGTGTTATGGCATCAACGGCGTTGTGTTTAAGCGCGTCGGTAGGGCAGCTTGCAACACAAGCGACACATGATGTGCAGGTATCGCCATCAATATTGGGTAAATAACTGTCTGAGAAAGAAATGGCTTGAGCTGGGCAAACTTCTTTACATTGGTTACAGCTTTGTTTGGAAGCATCGCTTGAGTGATGATTCAAACATTTGTTGGCTTCAAGCTGAGGTATTGTCATTGTTGCTGTCATCATAGATTCGAAAGTCTGCATGTGGCAAAGGAATTTGTCATGAAAATTAAGTGCAACAAACTATCCATCGATAGAACAAAGCTATGACTTTAGACTTGATATGTAGAAACTTTAAAAGAGGCATAAAAATAATTCTGATGATAAATATGAAGCTGTTGTTTAGTGTTTGGCTATCATGACAAATCAAGCTTTGCTTATCTCAAAAGAAGCGGTGAAAAATACTTTTCACCGTGCATTTTATAAAGCTGTTTCTGAGCAACGGTGGTCGTTATATCAAAAACGCGCATTTAAATTTTGGAAGAGCGAGCAGGCCCTAAAATCAAGACAGGTTTTTACGCGCCGATATTACTTACCCCTGTTTGAACCACTGGCACTGGATTTAAAAGATGATATTTCGATGTTGGAAATTGGCCCAGGTCCTGTGTGTGCGGCCCAATATTTGGGAAAAGGGCATGCAACATACATTGACCCCTTGATGGATGATTACCGCCGCTTGTTTCCTGGCACTTTGCCAGAAAAATCTGCTTATCTCGCAACCGCAGCTGAAAAATGTAAATTGGATAAAACGGCTTTTGATATCATACTTTGTTTGAATACGTTGAGTGGTGTGCACAATCCAGAGCTTGTATTAAATGTGGTGAAAACAAGTTTAAAGGCAGATGGTCATTTTGTGGTAAGTATAGATTTATGGCCTTCGTTGTTGGCGAGAGCACATTATTTTTTATCGCGTTTTGTGCCTGTGTTGCCTGAATTCAATCGTTTATATAGCTACACGCACCATGGTTTTTCCAATACACTTTTAAGACATTTTGATATTGAATCTGAACAACTTGTCAAACCGCAGCTCTACTGGGCATCATTCAAACAAGAGATGCTTTTTGTTTGTAAGCATAAAGCAGATAAAGCTTGAGATGAAACAAATCGTTCTTATGCCACCCAATTGGTTGGGTGATGTGATTTTAGCGCAACCGGCTTTGCGGGCACTGAGTGCAGCGTTTCCACACGAGAAATTGTACGTCTATGGCAGATCTTGGCTTGTTGATGTGATTCCCTTTTTAAACTTGGCACATACACAGGTTGAATATGTATCTGACCTACCGAAAGGTGCGGATAAAGTATTTATCTTTCCCAATAGTTTGAGTGCGGCGATTCAAGCATTTCGCGCGCGTGCCAAGCAAAGGATAGGTTTTAAAAGTGAAGGGCGTGGTATTTTATTAAGCCATGCCTATCGTTCGCGTATTGATATGATTCATCAACATCATCGCAAATATTTTATAGATTTGTTACAGCAACACGGCTTAGAAACACCTTTCGAGGAAGTTGAACTCAAAGCGCCTAGTGATGCATTAAACCAAACAAACACCTTGCTTAAAGCACACGGCATCAATCCAGATAAGTTTATATGTGTAGCACCAGGTGCGCAGTTTGGTGGCGCTAAGCGGTATCCAGCCGAATCGTATGCTTATATTTTATCATGGTTA